>JAFGOK010000733.1 GCA_016926535.1 Micromonosporaceae bacterium
GCTCGCGTACATGGTCGCCGACGCCGGGCTGCCGATCCTGCTGACCAGGAACTCCCTGCTGGCGATGGTGCCGACAGGGCAGGCGAGGGTGCTTGACCTCGAGACGCTCTGGCCCCGCCTGGGGCAGCAGCCAGCCACCCCGCCGGCCAGCGGAGTCGGCGCGGACCACCTGGCATACATGATCTACACCTCCGGCTCGACGGGGCGGCCCAAGGGCGTCCAGATCACCCATCGCGGCATCCAGGCGATTCCCCGCTGGCAGCATCCCAACTACGGCCTTGACCGGCCGCAGCGGGTGCTCCAGGGAACGTCCCTGAGCTTCGACATCTCGGTCTGGGAGATCTCCGCGGCCCTGCTGTGCGGCAGCACGCTCGTGCTGCCCGACCCAGACCTGCGCATGATGGGCTCCGACCTCCAGGACCTGCTGGTCCGGCAGGGCGTCGACACCATCATCCTCACCCCGTCCGCGCTGGCGACCCTGTCCGAGGCGGACCTGCCTGCGGTGCGGTGCATCACGGTCGGCGGCGAGGCGTGCCCCCTCGACCTGGTCCGGACCTGGGCCCCGGGCCGGGCGTTCTTCAACGGCTACGGTCCCACCGAGGCGACCGTCGGCGTCTGCCTGGCCAGGTACGAGGCGGACCTGCAACGGGTGCACATCGGCCGGGCCATCCCAGGCGCCCAGCTCTACGTCCTCGACTCCCGGCTCCAATTGCTGCCGATCGGCGTCGCGGGCGAGCTCTGCATTGGCGGCAGCGGGCTGGCGCGCGGCTATTGCGGGCGGCCGGATCTCACCGCTGCGACCTTCCTCGCCGACCCGTTCAGCCAGCAGCCCGGCAGCCGGCTCTACCGGACCGGCGACCGGGTGCGGCTGCTGCCGGACGGCACCATCGAGTTCCTGGGGCGGATCGACGAGCAGATCAAGATCCGTGGCTTCCGGGTCGAGCTCGGGGAGATCGAGTCCGCGC
Source organism: Micromonosporaceae bacterium (assembly GCA_016926535.1). Lineage (GTDB taxonomy): Bacteria > Actinomycetota > Actinomycetes > Mycobacteriales > Micromonosporaceae > JABDRL01. The sequence goes on from JAFGOK010000733.1 coordinate 966, forward strand.
TGTCCCAGCATCCCGACGTCCTCGCAGCTGCGGTCAGGCTGCACGAGGACCGGTCCGCCAAGCGGCTGATCGCCTACGTTGTCGCCGGCGAGCCTGTTGCCCCGGAGGACCTGCGGCGCTTTCTGGGCGATCGCCTGCCCGAGTACATGGTCCCGGGCGTCTTCGTCCCCCTGGACCAGCTTCCGATCAACGCGAACGGCAAGCTGGACCGGCGGGCCCTGGCGGCGCTGCCGTGGGAGCAGCACGCGGTCGTTGCTCAGCGGCAGCACATCGCGCCGCGTACCCCGGTGGAGGAGCAGCTTGCCGCGATCTGGCAGGACGTCCTCAAGACCGGCGGCCCGGTCGGTGTCCATGACAACTTCCTCGCGCTGGGCGGCGACTCGATCCTCAGCCTGCAAATCATCTTCCGGGCGAAGCAGCTGGGCTGGCACTTCACCGCGAAGCAGCTGTTCGAGCACCAGACCATCGCAGAGCTGGGTGCGGTCGCCGTGCGGCAGCCGGTCGCGGCCGTCGAGGCGGAGCAGGGCGTGGTGACCGGGCCGGTGGAGCTGACGCCGATCCAGCGCTGGTTCTTCGGTCAGCGGTTCGCCCGGTCGCAGCACTGGAACCAGTCCGCCGTGCTCGACGTCCCGGCCGGGCTGGCCCCGGCCCAGTGGGAGCGCCTGCTGCTGCGCCTGCTGGAGCAGCACGACGCCCTCCGGGCGCGGTTCATCCCGGACGGGGACACCTGGCGGGCAGCGCTGGCGGCCCCGGGCGACCGGGCGCCGCTGGAGGTGTGTGACCTGTCCGCGGTGCCGCCACAGCGGAGGGACGAGGAACGGGCCGCCGCAGCCCGGCGCGCCCAGGCCAGCCTGGACCTCTCGACAGCTCCGCTGGTCCGGGCGGTGCTGTTCACCGGTTCCGGCGGACAGGTGCCGGACCGGCTGCTGCTGGTCGCCCATCACCTCGTCATCGACGTCGTGTCCTGGCACATCCTGCTGGCAGACCTGGAGACCCTGATCGAGCGGCTGCGAGGCGGGCAGGACCTGACCCTGCCGGCGAAGTCCAGCTCGTGGCGGCGCTGGGCGGCCCGCCTGCGGCAGGAGGCGACCAGCGCGACGACCGTGGCGGAGCTGGACTACTGGCGTGAGCAGACGGCCGCGACGGCCTGCTCGCTGCCGACGGACCTGCCCGGCCAGGACAACCTGACCGGGCAAAGCCGGGTGTGCGAGGTCGCCCTCGACCGGGCCGAGACCGAGGCGCTGCTGCACGACCTGCCCGCTGCCTTCGAGACCCGGGTCAACGAGGTGCTGCTCACCGCCGTCGCCGCGGCCCTGGGCGGCTGGACCCAGGACACCCACGTCCGGATCGACGTCGAGGGCCACGGCCGGGAGGACCTGTTCGAGGAGATCGATTGCTCGCGGACCGTCGGCTGGTTCACGACGGTGTCCCCGCTGCGCCTGCCGGTCGCGGCCCCGCACGCCCTCGGGGAGGGCCTGAAGCAGATCAAGGAGTTGCTGCGGCGGCGACCGCGGCAGGGGATCGGCTACGGGCTGCTGCGCTACGGCCCGGCGCAGGCTGGCTTTGCGCAGGCTGGCCCGGCGCAGGCTGGCTCTCCCCTGGCCGAGGGCGCTGCCGCCCAGGTGAGTTTCAACTACCTGGGGCAGACTGACCAGTCGGTCACCGGGGGATTCGCGGCAGCCTCAGAACTGGCAGCCCCGGACCTCGATCCGGGCAACCACCGGCCGTACCTCGTCGACCTCGTCAGCGCGGTCGAGTCCGGCCGGCTGCGCATGGTCTGGACGTACAACGAGACCGTCCACGAGCGTGCCACCATCGAGGGGGTCGCCCAGCAGACCCTGGAGGCGTTTCGCGCCCTGGTCGACCACGCCCGGCGGGCTGACCTCTGCACCTACACCCCCTCCGACGTCGAGCTCAGCGGGCTGACCCAGCGGCAGCTCGACGAGCTGGTCGGGCAGTTGCGCGACCTGCCGGCCTGGCGGGACGGCGGCCAGCGCCCGCTGGAGGACTGCTACCCCCAGACGCCGGTGCAGCGGGGCCTGCTGTTCCAGAGCCAGTACGACCGGGGGCAGGGCCTGTACCACGTCCAGATGATCTTGCGGATCGATGAGGACCTGCGGCTCGACGCGTTCCGGGAGAGCTGGTCGCGGGTCATGGAACGCCACCCCATCCTGCGCACCAGCTTCTGGGAGGCCGGGGGCGGCCAGGCGCTGCAGCTGGTCTGGCGCCGGCTGCCGGTCCCGCTGGAGGTGGTCGACTGGCGGGAGCACCCGGCAGAGCATCGCCAGCGGCTGCTCCAGGATCACCTGTCGGCCGACCGCCGCCAGGGCTTCGACGCCGGGGCGATCCCGCAGTGGCGCATGCTGCTGGCCCGCACCGCAGATGAGTGCTACCAGCTGGTGTGGAGCGCCCACCACGCCATCGTCGACGGCTGGAGCACCAGCCTGCTGCTCTCGGAGATGGCCAGCGGGTACGGGGAGATCGTCAGCGGGAACCCCGAGGCGAGGCTGCCGGTGCGTCCGTACCGCGACTACGTGGCCTGGCTGGCCGATCAGGACATGAGCCAGGCCGAGCGGTACTGGCGCGAGGTGCTGCACGGGGTCGAGCAGGCGACCGGGCTCAGCGTCGAGCGGCGACCGGCCCCCGGCGCCCAGGACGACGCGGAACCGGCAACGCAGGCGTGGCGCAGCCTCTTCCTGACCGAGGCGGAGACCGCGGCGCTGCAGCGGCTGGCGCAGGAGCACCGGGTGACGCTCAACACCCTGATGCAGGGGTGCTGGGCGCTGCTGACGAGCCGGTACAGCCGCAGCGAGGACGTGGTCTTCGGGGTCGTCGTCTCCGGGCGCCCCCCGGAGGTCGACGGCGTCGACCGGATGATCGGCCTGTTCATCAATACTCTGCCGCTGCGGGTGCACGTGTCCGGCCAGGAGCGCTGGCTGGACTGGCTGCGGCGGTTGCAGGAGCAGAACACCGGGATGCGGCAGTACGAGTACAGCCCGTTGAACCTGGTGCGGCAGTGGGGTGAGATCCCGGCGGACGCTTCGCTGTTCGACAGCCTCTTCGTCTTCGAGAACTACCCGCCGGATGAGCACCGGGCGACGGGCCTGCGCTTCCAGGACCTCGGGTCCGAGGAGCGCACCCACTACCCGCTCAACCTGGTCATCACCCTGGAGGCGCGGCTCGGCCTGCGGATCCTGTTCGACACCCGGCGCTTCGACGAGCAGACGATCGCCACGATGCTCGGCCACCTGCGGCAGATCTGCCGCGAGCTGGCCAGGTCACCGCACCAGCTGCTGGCCCAGGCGGACCTGCTGACCGGCGCGGAGCGCAGCACGCTGCTGGGGGAGTGGAGCGCTACGGAGCGCACCGACCCCGAGCCGACCTACCTGCACGAGCTGGTCGCGCAGCAGGTGGCCAGGACACCGGACTCGGTCGCCGTGGTGGACGCCGACCAGCAGCTGACCTACGCAGAGCTCGATCGCCGGGCCAACCAGCTGGCGCGCTGGCTTCAGGCTCGGGGGGTCGGCCCGGACGTCCTCGTCGGCCTGTGCGTGGAACGCTCGATCGAGGTCATGATCGGTCTGCTCGGCATCCTCAAGGCCGGCGGCGGGTACGTCCCCCTGGACCCGCACCACCCGCAGGACCGGCTGGCCTACCTGATCGACGACGCCCGGCCGCGGCTGCTGGTGACCCAGTCCCACCTGCTGGCCACCCTGCCGACCGGCGACCTCGAAACACTGTGCCTGGACGGGGACTGGCCGCTGGTCGCCCTGGAGCCGAGGACGGCGCCAGCCACCACGCTGACCCCGGACAACCTCGCGTACATCATCTACACCTCCGGGTCGACCGGGAAACCCAAGGGCGTCATGGTCGCCCACCGCTGCCTGGGGCACATCGTGCCGTGGCAGCGCGGCCATCCCGAATTCAGCCGGCGGCAGAACGTGCTCCAGGTCGCGTCGTACAGCTTCGACTTCTCGGTCTGGGAGATCATCATGCCGCTGCTGACCGGCGGCACGCTGCACATCCCGCGCAGCGACCTGCACATGATCGGCATGGATCTCTACCAGACGCTGCGCGACCGGGCCATCGAGAATCTCAACTTCACGCCGGCGGCCCTCGCGACCCTGCCGGCCGAACCCCTGCCGCACCTGCGCACCCTGGTCGTCGGCGGCGAGGCGTACTCGGCGGACCTGGTGCGCACCTGGGCCCCTGGCCGGTCGTTCTTCAACGTCTACGGGCCGACCGAGACGACGGTCTTCGCCACCGGCACCCCCATCGACGAGCACCTGGACGTGCTGCACATGGGCCGCCCGATCACCAACGTCCGGCTGTACGTGCTCGACGAGCACCTGCGGCCGGCGCCAGCCGGCGTGCCCGGAGAGCTCTACATCGGAGGCGCCGGGCTGACCCGGGGCTACCTGGGCCGCCCGGACCTGACGGCGGAGACCTTCATCGCGGATCCCTTCGGCCAGGAGCCGGGGGGACGGCTCTACCGCAGCGGGGACCTGGTCCGGTACCTGCCGGACGGCACGATCGAGTTCGTCGGCCGCGTCGATCACCAGGTGAAGATCCGGGGATTCCGGATCGAACTCGGTGAGATCGAGGCGGCGCTCCAGCAGCACCCGCTGGTCGCGGGCGCGGCCGTGCTCGTGCAACCGGAGGGGGCGAGCCAGCGCCTGGTCGCCTATGTCGTGCCGGTCGCGGCCGGGACGGATCCGACCGAGGAGCTGCGCGCCCACCTGGAACAGCAGCTGCCCTTCTACATGATCCCGACCGCGTTCGTCTGCCTGGACGAGCTGCCGCTGACCAGCAACGGCAAGCTCAACCGCCGCGCGCTGCCGCTGCCGGAGGCGACCTCGCCCCGCGCGCTGTCCGAGCGGGCCGTCCCGCGTACCAGGACCGAGGCGGTGCTTGCGACGATCTGGGAGCGGATCCTCGACCGGCAGCCGATCGGGATCTCGGACAACTTCTTCGCCCTCGGCGGCCACTCGCTGCTGGCCGTCGGCGTCGTCGCCCGGATCCGGCAGGCGTTCGGCGTCCAGCTGCCGGTGCGGGTGCTGTTCGAGCACCCGACGATCGCCAGGGTCGCCGAGGAGATCGATCGGCTGCGGGAGATCCAGGATCCGCAGGAGACAGCCCCCCTGGTCCCCGTCCCGCGGGACCAGCCGCTGCCAGCCACCTTTGACCAGCAGCGGCTGTGGTTCCTCGACCGCCTCAATCCCAACAGCGCCTTCTACACCGTGGGCTGGTTGCTGCACTGGCCGGGTGCGATCGAGACCCCGACCCTGCGGCTCGCCCTCGGGGCGCTGATCGAGCGGCACGAGACGCTGCGCACGACGTTCAGCGAGGACCGCGGCAGGGTCAGGCAGGTCATCGCGCCGGACGCGGAGGTCGTCCTCGGCGAGGCCGACCTGTCGGCTGAGGCGGCAGGCCAGCGGCAAGCCTCCGCGCGCAAGCTCGTGCACGAGTTCTGGGCGGAGCCCTTCGACCTGCGGCACGGCCCGCTGGTGCGCACCCTGCTCATCCGGCTGTCAGCGGAGGAGGCCGTGGTGGCGCTCAGCGCCCACCACACCGTCATCGACGGGTACTCCCTGCGGATTTTCAACCAGGAGCTGCGCCAGCTCTACCGGGCCGCCACCACCGGAACACCCCCCGGGCTGCCGGACCTGGCGGTGCAGTACGCCGACTACGCGGTCTGGCAGCAGCAGTGGCTCCAGGAGGAGCGGCTGCGCTCCCAGCTGGACTACTGGAAGGAGCAGCTGGCGGACGCCCCGGAGCTGATCACGCTGCCCCTGGACCACCCCCGGCCCGCGGTGCAGAGCTTCCGGGGGGCGACCCTGGGTGCCGCGCTGTCGCGGGAGCTGACCGATCTGCTCCGGCAGGTGAGCACGGAGCACCAGACCACCCACTTCATCACCGTGCTCAGCGCGTTCGCCGTGCTCCTGTCGCGCTACAGCGGCCAGGACCAGGTCGTCCTCGGGGTCCCGATCGCCAACCGCAGCCGCATCGAGACCGAGCCGCTGATCGGCTTCCTGGTCAACACGGTCGCCCTGTGTGTGGACCTCGGCGAGGATCCGGACTTCGCCAGGGTGCTCCAGCAGGTGCGCTGGAAGCTGCTGGACGCCCAGAGCCACCAGGAGGTGCCGTTCGAACGGATCGTCGAGGAGTTGAAGCCGGAGCGCAGCCTCAGCTACAGCCCGGTCTTCCAGGTCATGTTCACCGGCCTGGACAAGCTGTTCGACGAGACCCCGGACCAGGATCCGGAACCGGCCTGGCTGGGCGAGATCACCGACGAGGGCGTCGGGATCGCGAAGTTCGACCTCGGGTTGCGGATCCAGGAGAAGGACGGCGAGCTGGGCTACTCCTTCGAATACAGCACCGATCTGTTCGAGGAGTCGACGATCGCCCGGATGGGCGAGCACCTGCGGATCCTGCTGGAGCAGGCCCTCGCCTGCCAGCACCGGCCGGTCTCGACGCTGACCATGCTCACCGCCGGGGAACGCACGCAGATCCTCGACAGCTGGAACGCCACGGCCGACGAGCGGCTGGCCCGCCCGGCCTGCCTGCACGACCTGTTCGCAGAGCAGGCCGCCAGGACCCCCGACCGGATCGCGGTGTCCTTCGCCGACCAGCAGCTGACCTACGCCGGGCTGGACCGGCGGGCCAACCAGCTGGCC
>JAFGOK010000734.1 GCA_016926535.1 Micromonosporaceae bacterium
CCCGGCCCGGTGGACAGGTCCATGACGGTGTCCGCGCCCCAGCGGGTGGCCCATTCCAGCTTGGCGATTTCCTCCTCCACCGAGGAGATCCCCGGTGAGGTGCCGATATTGGCATTGACTTTCACCAGGAAGCGGGAACCGATGATCATCGGCTCGGTCTCCGGGTGGTACCGGTTGCACGGCAGGACGGCCCGGCCCGCGGCGATCTCCTCTCGAACGAGATCGATGGGAAGACCCTCCCTGATCGCGACGAACTCCATCTCCGGAGTGACGATGCCGGCCCTGGCACACGCCAGCTGTGTCCGGGGGGCACCCGCCCGCTCCCGCTCCGCGATCCACTCCGCCCGCAGAGCGGGAAGGGGCCTGCCAGGGCGCCTGCCGGGGCCAGCGGTGTCGTACAGCCGCAGCGGTGCATTCCGCCCGGAGAGGCTGACCTCCGTGAACGGCACCAGAAGATCCGGGCGCGATCCCTCGACGTAAACCTTGGTGTTCATCTGATTGTCCTTGCCAGGTCGTTCGTTCCCCAGGACAGCGGCCCGACGCCGGAGCCCAGCCGCCATGCGGCGGCCCCGACCAGGGCCGCTCGCGTGTAGGTTTTTGCCGCGACGATCGCCGTCTGCGGGGACTCGCCCAGCGCGAGCCGGGCCGCGATCGCAGCGGAGAAGACGCATCCAGTTCCGTGGTCGTTCCGGGTCTCGATCCGCTGCCCGCCAAGGAGCAGGATTTCCCCGGCGTGCCAGACGACGTCCACCGGCTCGGCCCCGAGGTGCCCTCCGGTGACGACGATCCAGGACCCGATGCCGGATCCCAGCTCCCTGGCGGCGGCCACGGCCTGCTCGACTGTGGTGATCTCCCGCCCCAGCAGGGCGCCGGCCTCGGCGAGATTCGGCGTCACCACCGTCGCGTGTGGAAACAGCAGTCTCCGGTACGCCGGGGCCGCCGGCCCTGAGCACAGGCAACGCCCGGAAGAGGAGACCAGGACCGGATCGATCACGAGGTTCGGCAGACGTGGGGCGTGCTCGGCGAGGAGTTCGATGACCGCAGTACTCGCCAGCATGCCCGTCTTGACGGAACGGAGGTCAAGATCGTCGGCGACCGCGACGAGCTGAGCCTCGATCATGGCGGGGCTGGTCGGCTCGATGGCATGGACGCCCCGGGTGTTCTGGGCCGTCACCGCCGTGAGTACCGAGGTGCCGAAAACCCCGTGGGCTGCGAAGGTCTTGAGATCGGCTTGGATCCCAGCCCCGCCGCCGGAGTCTGAAGCCGCGATGGTCAGGGCGACCGGCGGGGTCTGGCCGGTGGTGGAAGGCGGGGTCGGTGGGGTCGCTGTCATCGTCGGGGGACCTGCTGGACGGCGGCGAGCACCGCGGCGAGCACCTCGGCGGTCGCCGCGGCTGGATCGGCCGCCCGCATGATGGTCCCCATGACCGCGACACCACCGGCTCCGGCCAGCATGCACTTGTGGGCCCGTTCCGCGCTGTCGATGCCGCCCAGGGCATACGTCGGGATCGGGAGCGGGCCTCTGAGGGCGTCCGGCCCGAGCGGCGGGCCGTACCCGGGCTTGGAGCGGGTCGGGAACACGGGGGAGAGCGTCGCGTAGCCGGCACCCCGCGCCGCGGCCAGGGCGACCTCCTCCCTGGTGTGGCAGCTGCGGCCGAGCAGGCCGCCGCCAGGTGGCGGCCAGGGGTCGTCCGCGGCGAGATGGTGGCCCCCGTGCCAGGAGAGCGTCCCCCCGAGGAGGACCTGCCCTCCGAGCTGAGCCAGGAGACCCTCGATCTGGGACGCCAGCCCGAGGCGTTGCGGAGCGGGAAGGTCCTTCTCCCGGACCACGATCAGGCGGGCGCCGCCCTCGACGCTGGCGGCCACCACGTCGAGCAGCGGCCGCCTCGCCTGTGCCTGGTCGGTCAGGATGAGTAGCGGGAACACGACCTAGCCGCCCTGGATCGCGGTGAGCACCTCAACCTCGTCCCCGTCGACCAGGACCCGGTCGGGCAGATCGAGTTGGGACGCTGCCAGGACGACCCCGTTGACGGCGACGGCGATCCCGGATCGCCGGGCTCCCAGGATCGAGGTCAGGAGATCCGCGAGGGTCATCGCTGCGGCGACCTCTCGGGCGGCCCCGTTGACGACGATGGTCATGCTCGTTTCTCCCCTCGACGACGGCAGAGAGCGAGGGCTGCGGCGCGCGGGTCAGCCGCGCCGCTGATGGCGTGAACGACGGCGACTCCGTGCGCGCCCGCGGTGCGGATCCGGTCAATGGTCGACGCCGTGATCCCGCCGATCGCGATGACCGGAATGGTGACGGCACTGGCGACCGCTCGCAGGGCATCCTCTCCGAGCGGGTGGGGCAGGCCTGGCTTGGTCGAGGTGCGATAGACCGGGCCGACCCCGACGTAGGTCGCGCCGTCGGCCGCCGCCTGCTGGGCCTCGGCCGGGGTCCTGGCCGTCGCGCCCAGCACGGCGTGCGGGCCGAGCACCCGTCGGGCCGCGGCGACGGGAAGGTCATCCGCCCCGACATGGCCGCCGTCGGCGCCCGCGGCCAGCGCGAGGTGCAAACGATCATTGACCAGGCACGTCACCTGGTGCTCCCGGCACAGGGCAAGCACCCGCACCGTCAGGTCGTACGCGTCCCGGTCGGTCGCCTGATCGGCGACCCGGACCTGCACCGTGTCGACCCCACCGGCGAGTCCGGCGGCGACGACGGTGAGGACCTCGCGGCCGGGACGGTGGTCGGTGATGAGGTGAAGTCGTCCGACAACTGGCATAACGCCTCCCTTCCTGCGCCGGCATGACCCGGATCAGGTTCGACGGTCGAGGGCTCGCAGCCCTCCTCTCAGCCCGGTCCCACCGGACTCCCGTGGCAAGGAAGCGTGCCAGCCAGCCACGCCCCCTCGGTCGCAGCGACACTAGCGGATATGTCGGGAAGGGGCAATGCTAGGCTGCCACCGTATCCAGGGGAGTCCACGGACGTGGGCTGAGAGGCCGGCCAGGAGACCACCGGCGACCCGCACTACCCGATCGGGGTCATGCCCGCGTGGGGAGGACATCATGCCTGATCCATTGGTCATCGGCGGGGAGTCGTTCGCCTGCCGCCTGCTGCTCGGGACCGGAAAGTTCGCGTCCCACGAGCTGATGGCCCAAGCGATCGCGGCGGCCGAGGTGGAGATCGTCACCGTCGCGCTTCGCCGCGTCAGTCTGGATCCCGGGGAGGCCGGACACCTTGGAGCCCCCGGGGAGGCCGGACCTCTCGGAAACCCCGGGCCGGAGCGGGGGTCCATTATGGACCATATTCCCCCCGGGGTTCGGCTCCTGCCCAACACCTCTGGGGCGCGCAGCGCCGAGGAGGCTGTGGTGCTGGCCCGGCTCGGCCGGGTGGCGACTGGAGCCAGCCTGGTCAAGCTGGAGGTCACCCCAGATCCGAGAACCCTTGCCCCGGATCCGGTCGAGACCCTCCGGGCAGCCGGAATGCTGGTCGCGGACGGATTCACCGTCCTGCCGTACTGCTCCGCGGACCCGGTGCTGTGCCAGCGGCTGGAGGAGGCCGGGTGCGCGACCGTCATGCCGCTGGGATCGTGGATCGGATCCAACCGGGGGCTGCGGACCCGGGATGCGCTGGAGACCATCATCAGCCAGGCCGGGGTGCCGGTCGTCGTCGACGCGGGCCTGGGTGTTCCCTCGGATGCCGCCCAGGCCATGGAGATTGGGGCGGACGCTGTGCTGGTCAACACGGCCATCGCGGTCGCCGGAGACCCGGTCGGCATGGCCAGGGCCTTCGCCCTCGCCACCCGGGCCGGGCGGATGGGCTACCGGGCCGGGCGGCCTGCGATGCTCGCGGCGACCATAGCGGAGGCGTCCAGCCCGCTGACCGGTTTTCTCCACACCTCCTCCACGGCCTGACATGTTCGCCTCTCTTCTGCCAACCCTCGACCTCGCATCACTGGCCGGGCATGCTCGCCAGGCCAGTGACGCGGAGGTCACCGTGGCCCTCCGCCGGGCTGAGGGCGGCCACGGGCGGCTGGAACTGAGCGATCTCGCTGCCCTGCTGTCACCGGCGGCGGCCAGGAGGCTGGAGGAGACCGCCCAGGTCGCCCGGACGGTGACCCTCCAGCGGTTCGGGCGGGTCATCCGACTCTTCGCGCCGCTGTACTGCTCGAACCATTGCCTGTCGTCGTGCGTCTACTGCGGGTTCGCCCGGTCGCTGACGATCGCCCGGCGGAGCCTGACCGTTGACGAGGTCGAGGCGGAGGCCCGATTGCTCGTCGCCCGCGGGTTCGGGCACCTGCTGCTCGTCGCTGGGGAACACCGGAGCGTCGTCTCGCCCGACTACCTGGTGGCGTGCGTCCGTCGGCTGCGGCCCCTCGTCCCATCCCTGTCCATCGAGACCCAGACCTGGGATTTCGCCACCTACCAGCGGCTGGTCGCTGCCGGTCTTGAAGGGGTGGTGCACTACCAGGAGACCTACGACCGGTGCCGGTACGAGCAGGTCCATCCCGCAGGGTGGAAGCGGAACTTCGAGCGGCGGCTGGCCGCCATGGAGGAAGCTGGCCGGGCAGGGGCCCGGCGACTCGGTCTCGGCGTCCTGCTCGGACTGTCAGCCGACTGGCGAGCGGAGCTCCTGGCGCTCGGGGCGCACGCCGCGTACCTGACCCGCGTCGCGTGGCGCAGCGAGGTGACCGTCTCCCTACCCAGGATCGCCCCGTCCGCGGCGGCCTTCCGACCCGTGGTGGTGGTCAGCGACCGGGAGTACACCCAGGCGATGATCGCGCTTCGGCTGTTCGAGCCGACCGCCGGTATCGTGCTGTCCACAAGGGAATCCCCGGCCCTGCGGGACGGTCTTGCGCGGATCGCCGTCACCCACCTGTCGGCCGGTTCCTCGACGGAGCCGGGCGGCTACCGGACCCCGGGCGGTGGGGAGGAGCAGTTCGCCGTTGCCGACGAGCGTTCTGCCGACGACGTCGCGGCCATGCTCGCCGCGGCAGGATACGAGCCGGTGTTCCGGGACGCGTTCCCGCTCTACCAGGTCGCCGACGAGGCTCGACCGCGTCAGTGACGAGCCTGGGGCCTGTGCCAGATCAGCCATCCTGGCACAGCCCCCAGGCCCGGGGTCACTCCTTGACCGACCCCGACGTCAGACCGCCGATGAGATGGCGCTCCGCGACGGAGTAGAACAGCAGGGCCGGGATCATCGAGAGGACGACGTACGCGAGGACCTTCGCCGTGTCGCTGGAGTACTGGCCATGGAACTGCTGCACGCCCAGCGGCAGCGTCCACCAGTTCGGATCGTTGAAGATGACCAGCGGCAGCATGAAGTTGTTCCAGCTGGAGACGATCGCGAGCACCGAGACGGTGGCGAGCGCTGGCCGGGCCATCGGCAGCAGGATGCGCCAGAAGAACCCGAACGCGCTGCACCCGTCGATCGTCGCGGCCTCCTCGACCTGGCCGGGAATCGTCGAGAAGAACTGTCTCAGGATGATGATCGTCATCGGGAGCCCGAAGGCCGCCTGCGGCAGGATGACCCCCCACGGGCTGTCGACCAGCCCGATGGTGCGCAGCATCATGTACAGCGGCAGGATCGCGACGGCGAACGGGAACATCAGCCCGGTCGCGAAGACCATCGACAGCACCTCCCGCCCCGGGAAGGCGAACCGGGCCAGCACGAACGCTGCCATGGCCGCGATGAGGACCAGGAGCACCGTGGTCGCCACGGCGATGACGATGCTGTTGCCCAGCGGGCGCCAGAAGTCCTTCGAAGCGAGGATGTCCGTGTAGTTCTCGGGGACCCACGGGTCTGGCAGCCCGAAGGCGTTGACCGACAGCTGCCCGGTGTCCTTGAACCCACCAAGGATGCCGAACACGATGGGAACGACGATGAACGCTCCGACGAAGATGGAGATCAGATGCAGGGCTGGGACCCGAAGGAACTGGAGACGGGGCGTCCTTGCCGCCGGCGTCGGCTGGTTCTGGCTCTTCATCGAACGTCCCTCACAGTCGTGATCGCTCCCGCGGTGTCCCGACGCATGACCAGTCGCTGGTAACCCAGCGCGAAGATGAAGCTCAGCAGGAACATCGCCATGCTGATGGCGCTGGCGTAGCCGAACTCCGAGCGGCGGAACCCGTACTGGAACATCGTGATCGCCATCGTCTCGCTGGCATTGACCGGGCCGCCACTGGTGAGGACCCAGACCATGTCGAACAGCTGAATCGTTCCGATCACGGAGAGGAAGATGGAGATCCTGATGGTCGGCCCGAGCAGCGGAAGGGTGACCCGCCGGAAGGCCTGCCATGGCCCGGCGCCGTCGATCGCTGCGGCCTCGCCGAGCTCTGACGGAATACTCTGCCGCCCGGCCAGGTAGAGGATCATGTGGAGGCCGAAGTACTTCCAGGTGATGACGAAGAAGACCGCGGGCATGACCGTCGAGGTGTCGGCCAGCCAGCCCTGCTCCGGGCCGGAGAGGCCGATCAGGTCGAGGATCTCCATTGCCAGCCCCTGGTCTGGCGAGAGCACCATCAGGAACAGCACGGCGGTGACGACCTCGGACAGCACGTACGGGGCGAAGAAGACGACCCGGTAGACCGCCCGGCCGCGCATCTTCTGGTTGAGGAGCATCGCCAGCCCGAGCGCCATCGGCAGCTGGATGACCAGCGACAGCACGATCAGAATGCCACCATGGGCCAAGTCGCCGATGAAGACGTCGTCACCGATCATCCGCCGGAAGTTGTCCAGACCGATGAATTCCATCGGGGATGTCGAGTAACCGTTCCATTTGGTGAAACTTGTGATCATCGCAATGATGATCGGGGCGAGGACGAGCGTTGTGAACAGCGCGAGCGCCGGAGCGACGAACGCGACGATGGTTATCCAACCACGCCGTTTCGCCGTCCGACGCTTGCGTCCGTCCTCGGTCTGCGAGGATTGCGACACTGTCTGCCTACCTGCGTGCGACTTCGGTGATGGCCTTGGCGACCTGCTCTGGGGACGCCTTGCCTGCGAGCAACTCCGCGCAGCTGTCGTTGACCTGGGTGCCAACAGACGAGCTGAAGGCCTGGTCGAGGTACAGCTGGAACGAGGTCGCCGAGGCCAGGGAAGCGGCCAGCCGCTTCTGGGCCGCATCCTGGATGGCGTCCTCGGCCCCGGCCACGACGGGCAGGACCGCGTTGGCCTTGGCCAGGATCCGCTGGTTGTCGACCTCTGAGATGAACTTCAGGAAATCGATCGCCTCGCGAGGGGCGTCCTTGCCCACCGCGTAGCCGTTGCCGCCGCCGAAGGCGTCGGTGATCGCGCCCTTGCCGCCGTCCACGGTCGGGAACGGGAAGAAGTCCAGCTTCTCCCCGAGCCCCTTCTTGTCAGCCGCGGACGAGGCCTCGACCGACGGCGCCCACTGACCCATGAGCTCCATCGCGGCCTTGCCGTTGCCGACCGTCGCCGCCTGGCCGTCCGGGCTGTCATACTTCGCGGCCAGGAAGCCCTTCTGGAACGGCTCCAGGTCGATCAGCTGCTTGAACAGCACGCCGGCCTGGGCGAACTCCGGTGCCTCGAAGGACTTGCTCGTGACCGCTGCCGGGAAGAGGTCCGGGCCACCGACGCGCATGGCCAGGTAGGCCCAGTAGTAGTGCACCGGCCACTTGTCCTGACCGGCCAGGGCGATGGGGGTGATGCCGGCGGTCTTGAGCTTGTCGACCGCGCCGAGGAAGTCCGTCCAGGTTGCCGGCGGAGCGGTGATGCCGGCCTTGGCGAAGAGATCCTTGTTGTACCAGAAGGTGACCATGCCGAGGTCGAACGGAATCCCGTAGGTCTTGCCGTCGATCTGGTACGCCGACAGCGCGGTCTTCGAGATGGTGCTCAGCCACGACTCGCTGGAGAGGTCGGTGAGCAGACCGGCGTCGAGCTGCTCTTTGAGCCCGCCGCCACCCCAGGAGTGGAAGATATGGGGTGCCTTCCCGCTCTGGGTAACAGTGGTGAGTTTTGACTTGAATGCCTGGTTTTCAATGCTGGTCAGCTTGACCTTGGTGCCGCTCTTCTTCTCGAAGTCCTTGGCCATTTGTGGCCAGATGGTCTTCAGCGGCTCAGCCGTGCCGATGTTCCAGAAGTCGATGGTTCCTGATTCCTCGTCGTCGCCACAGGCGCCGAGGGCCAGGGAGCCGACCGTCAGGCCGGCGAGGCCAAGGAGCGTTCTGCGACTGAGGTGTCGTGATGGTGTCATGTGTCATCCCTCCGGAATTTACGAAGGCTCACCGAAATGTTGTGCTGGTGTGCTGCGCACGCTACGGCCGGACAATGGCCAGGTCAAGGTCTACTAGGTTACGACTGATGACGATGTTGGTCCGGGGTGGTCATCTGTCGGGCGTGGCTGGGCTTCGAAAAACTTCCGAAGATTGACCCGGCCTCCCGGGGAGAGCACTGTGACCTGCGTCTCTGGGACTTCGTGCAGGTGGATCGCCCTATGTGCTGCGACGGGGACGGCTGCCTCGGCAGGCGCCGCCAGCTGATCATCGTGTGGCTGCCGGTGGTCGCGGAGCGACCGGAGGGGGTCGGTCGGCATCCGGAAACGCTAGCCGAGATCGCGGCCATCGGATACCCGCA
>JAFGOK010000735.1 GCA_016926535.1 Micromonosporaceae bacterium
CTGGGAAACCTGGAGCCGAGCTCGACGACCCGAGTCGACTGCGCGCCCGCTGGCAGGCCGTCGGTGGCCTCGGCCGGGGGCTGATCCGGGGCGAACCCGATGGCCAGGCCAGAGAGAAGGGCGGTGAGGACGAGGACCAGGATCGCACTGGCGCGCTGGGACACGATTCTGGAAAGCATCCAGAAAATCTAGCAGCTCGACCCCGGATCCGGAGCGGGGGTTTCCGGAAGCCTCCAGGGTCCCGCCAGTCAACGGACAGGGCAGAGACCAGCGGCGACGAAGTGGGCCAGTCGCCCGCGAGTGGATCCGCCCCTGGCGATGATCCCGTCGTCCACCAGCCGGTTGAGGACCTGCAATGACCGCTGCTGAGTGAAGGTCGTCACGTCGGCGAAATCGCCGGTCGTGATCCGGTCGCTCGCTCTGAGCCATGCCTCAACGAGTCTGCGGGCCGCAGCCAGGTCTGGACGGTACCAGGCCAGGAGTCCTCTGCGTCGCGCGGCCACCAGCGCCGCCTGGTCAGTGGACGCTCTGGCGACGACGCCGCGAGCAGACAGCCACAGGTTGGCGCTCCCTTGACGGATGAGCTGGTCGGCGTCCACCGTGCAACTCATGGCGGCGTCCAGCGCTTCCTCCGCCTCGTCGACTGGCACCTGCAACATCAGCGCCAGGCTTTCGGGAGTCACAAATCCGTCGCGCAAGAGCAGATGCACGACCAGCGTGACCCGGACATCGCGGCGCCGAACCGGCGGGTCAATGCCCGCCATCACCGCCATCACCGCGGCCAGGGGCACCCCGCCGACCAGGCGGGTCCGTACCTGGGGGCCTGGTTCCTCCCGGATGATCGGTGGCCGGTGGCCCAGGGCAACCAGCTCCCGGTACATCCGGTCAACCCCGATCCCCTGGCGTTCCACCAGCCCCAGCGCCCTCGCCAGATCGGCGAGAGCCGGGTTGCGGGAGTACCGGGACGAGAGCACCGACTCCGCCGTCACCCCTCCGGCGAACCCCCCGGGAGAGACCACGTCGAGGCTGGCATCAGCCTGGATCCAGCGGATGTGAATGGGCTCGGCCGGCATCCAGTCCCGGTGCACGATGGCATTTAAGACAGCTTCCCGCACCGCGAGCCAGGGAATCTGGCGCACCGGCTCCAAGCGAAGCCCCCCGTGCAAGACCAGGGTCGAGTCCAAGACGTCCAGCCGAGTCTCGATCTCGACAAGTTGCTCGATCAGGCTCAGACCGCTGAGATCGGGAGGAGGCGAGATGATGTCCCCTCCCGCGACATCCAGGGCCACCAGTTCGAGCACTGTCCGAGGAGCCGGGCAGAGCACGTGCACCCCTGCCGCGGTCAGGTGCCCGTCCGGCAGGAGCACTCCCAGCCGGGTGAGCAGCTCTCGATCGCTCGCGGCTCGCAGGTCGGCTGAAGTCCCTCCCACGGTGCGCAGGAGCCGCCGCAGGGCGGCCGGGGAGTCCGGTGCCAGGCTGGCCAGGGTGTGGTGGGTCGAAGAGGCCAGCAGGTCCCCTCCCATACGCCGCAACCGAGCAGCCCACCACTCCGAACGGTCGACAGGAACGCTGCGCGAGCCGACCCTCCACCGCAGGGCGCCAGCGGTGGTTTCGACCGGTTCGCGTGATTCAGCCACCATGACCACCAGCAGTCTTGAGCCGTCCGGCAACCAGCGTTCCTCGACGGCGGGGGCCACATCGACCCGCTCGTGAATCCGTTGCCGCAGCCAGTCGCGCTCAGTCGCCGCTCCGATGACCGTTCCGTCGTCGGCGACACCAACGATCAGGGCTCCCCCTCCTGGGGTATTGGCAAGGCAGGCGACCTCATCGGCCAGCTGTGCCGCAACGGCCTGGCTGCGGGCTTCCCCTGGCAGGACGACCCCGCCCCGACCACGCCGACCGGCCTCTTCCTTGAAATCGATCCCTTCGGTCTCCACTTCGTCTGCTGTCAGGCCCCCGGCGGTCAGTCGCAGCAGCACCGCGTCAACCGCTGTGGACACCCGTCGCCGGTCTTCCCAGATCTCACCTCCGGGCTGAATACTCATTGCCGGTCCTCTTGTCGCGTAATCGTTGTGATTTCCATCCGATTAAATCACAACTAAATTGGAGAATCCGTCAGGCCAGTTGTGATTTAATCGGACTTCTTCACCGACCCGCCCGGTCCGCGCTACGCACCCCTGAGATCGCGGCGCCGGAATCCGACCAGACCGACCGCGACCAGCCCCGCCGCGATCACTGCGAGGATGACCAGGGGAAGTGGTTCGAAGTCGGCCACGGGCATCATCGGGACGTGGTGGTAGGGGGACAGGTTCAGCGTCCAGGCAGGCAGCTGGAGCAGCCCGCCGAAGTACACGATGAAGACCGCGTACCCCAGCACCGCCCAGGCCAGCCCGGTGGCCCGGGGTAGGAGTCCGTAGGCCGCCACCGCGACCGCCGCGGTGAGCCACAGCGCCGGAGCGTAGGCGACCGAGGCGCCCAGGACGTTCCAGAACAGCTCACTGTCTCCGGAGATCACCGCGGCGCCCCCGCCGAGGCCGAGGCCGGCAAGCAGGAGCAGGAGCGCCCCTCCCGCCATCGCGATACCGAGGTGGCAGGCGAGCCACCTGGTCCGGGACAGCCCGGTCGCCAGCACCGACTCGGCCCGCCCGGCGTTCTCCTCCCTGCTGGGACGCAACGCCGCGATGACCGCGAAGACCGTGCACACAATGGCGAGCAGGGCGATTACCATCGAGATCCAGGCCTCGGTCAGACTGGCGCCACCGATGCTCTCCACCATCTTCTGGATCATCTCATTGTCCTCATAGGACTGCATGACGTCGACGGCCGCACCGTAGGACAGGCCGGCCAGCACCATGACGAGGCTCCACCACAGGACGCTGGACCGTTGCAGGCGCCACGCGAACCCCAGGGGCGTACCCAGGCTCCGGGAGGCGGTGGCTGCCCCGCCGCGACCCACGCGGAGGCCTGCGCCGAGGTCACGCCGGGCATTCAGGGCGTACCCGCAGGCGACCAGCACGACCGCGACGGCCAGGCCCAGCAGCAGCGGCCACGCCCGATCGAGCACGTAGGGCCCGGAGGCCTGCACCCAGCCGATCGGGGACAGCCAGGACAGGCCATTCTCAGCGACGTCCCCGATCGCCCGGATCACGTACGCCGCGCCGATCAACCCGCCCGCGATGCCCGAGGCGGCACGGCCGTACTCGGTGATCTGCACGGTGACGGCGGCGATTGCCGCGAAGACGAGCGCCGCGACGGTGTAGGCCGCGCCGAAGTAGCAGGAACCCTTCCAGTCCACGGTCTCGATGCCCAGGCTGCCCATCCCGACGGCGATCAGCACCCCAAGCATGATGGAGGCGAGGGCCGTCACGGTCAGGGCGGCGGTCAGGTGGGCGTAGCGGCCGACAACGCTGGACCGCACCAGCTCTGCCCGCCCGGTCTCCTCCTCGGCGCGGGTGTGCCGGACCACCATGAACACGGCCATCAGCGCCCCAAGGATGACCATCATGCTGAGGTACTCGTTGCTCATCATGGCGCCGAAGGTGTAGTCCTCCAGGCCATAGCCCGGCCCGGTCATGGCCTTCATCGCCGGGTTCTCCCCGAAGACGACGGCCTGGCTCTGCCGGTCGGCGGCGGTCGGGTAGATGCCCGGGTAGCTGGCCGCCCCGCTGACCTGCGTCAGAGTGATCCCTGCCAGCCAGAGCGGGAGCCGGATCCGGTCCCTCCGGAGGTTGAACCTGATCAGGGTCCCAGTCCCTGCGAGCAGGGCCCCGATCCGGTCCCCG
Source organism: Micromonosporaceae bacterium (assembly GCA_016926535.1). Lineage (GTDB taxonomy): Bacteria > Actinomycetota > Actinomycetes > Mycobacteriales > Micromonosporaceae > JABDRL01. The sequence goes on from JAFGOK010000735.1 coordinate 3,783, forward strand.
GGCGCCGTGGCCCGGTCGTACCCGGTCGGAAACGCTGCCGCGGTGGTCATCGCGGGTCCCCGCTCTCGCCGTCGACGTCGCCCCTGGTGGCGGCGCTGGTGGCGGCGCTGGTGGCGGTGTCGGACTCGCTGGTCTCGCTGATGGCGGACTCGCTGGTCTCGTCATTGACGGTGATGCCGTTGGCGGTGAGCTCGTCGCCGTAGTGGCGCAGCATGAGCTCTTCGAGGGTTGGCGGCTGGCAGGTAAGGGCCCGCAGCTCGAAGCCGCTCAGGACACGGATCGCACCGTCCAGATGCGCGCCGTCAACGGCGAAGCGGACGGTCGTTCCCTCGATCTGGAGGCGGTGCACACCGGGGAGATCGCCCAGGTCGACGGCTGGTCTGACGGTAACGGCCTCAACTGAGGTGCTGGTCAGGTGCCGCAACTCAGTGAGGGTCCCGGACTGCACGATGGTGCCGAGCCGGATGATGCTGATGGTGTCGCAGAGCTTCTCAACCTGCGCCAGAATGTGGCTGGAGAGCAGGACGGTCCGCCCGTCGGCCTTGGCGGCCCGGATGACGTCCTGGAACACCGCCTCCATCAGCGGATCGAGGCCCGCTGTCGGCTCGTCGAGCAGCAGGATCTCGACGTCGGAGGCCAGCGCGGCGACCAGGGCGACCTTCTGACGGTTGCCCTTGGAGTATGCCCGGCCCTTCTTGGTCGGGTCGAGGTCGAACCGGTCGATCAGAGCGGCACGCCGCTGCTGGTTCAGCCCGCCGCGCAGCCGCCCGAGCAGGTCGATGGCCTCGCCTCCGGTGAGGTTCGGCCACAGGTTCACGTCTCCCGGGACGTAGGCCAGCCTGCGGTGCAGGGCGACCGCGTCTGCCCAGGGGTCGGCCCCGAGGACGGTCGCCTCGCCACGGTCCGCTCGGAGAAGCCCGAGGAGGACTCGGATCGTCGTGGTCTTGCCCGCGCCGTTCGGTCCAAGGAAACCGTGCACCTCTCCGGCGGCGACCCGCATGTTCAATCCGTTGAGCGCCACGGTGCGGCCGAACGCCTTGGTCAGGCCGGACACCGAAATAGCCGTTGTCATGAACCCTGACGCTATCAGAATTTTCATGAATATGTGAAGTGTCAAGAAGATATGATGGCACTACAGTGGTGCGCGACGAAGGAGGAGCCCGTGACGCCCCCGGCAGCCAGCGCCAAGTCTGAGGTCGTGCCTGAGACCGCACCCGGCGCCAAGACCGAAACCGAGCCCGAGGTCGTGCCTGAGACCGCATCACCGACCGACCGCGATCAGCTCCTGCGCTTTGTCGAGCGGTTCGCCCTCGTCTTGGCCGGCTCTGGTATCCCGAGGATGCCCGCGAGGGTCTTCGCATACGTGCTGGCGGAGGACGCGGAGCGGTACACGGCCGCAGAGCTGGCCAGCGGGCTACGGGTCAGCCCCGCCGCGATCTCCGGAGCGGTCCGCTACCTGGTCCAGGTCGGGCTGCTGGCCAAGGAACGGGAGCCCGGCGCCCGCAGTGACCACTACCGGGTCTTCGACGATGATGTCTGGGGGATGATCTCAGCCCACAAACTCCCGCTGCTCCAGACCTACGAGGATGCCGCCGCCGAGGGCGCGGAGCTCCTCCGACCAGGCTCAGCCGGATCGAACCGGATGCGCGAGACGCAGGCGTTCTTCGCCTTCCTGAAGACCGAGCAGTTGCGGGTGCTGGAACGCTGGCGGGAGCACCGGCGCCACTTCTAGCCCCCCTGCGAGCGGCGACCCCCGCAGGCGGCGACCCCTGCGGGCGTTCCCCCCGCGAAGATCATTGTGAGCGGAACACCAGCGCAATTGGGAGCGCGAACAACCGCGCTAGCGTTCCAGGGACCCCGCTTCATCCGCTCTGCGTTGATCGATGGCGTCACAATCGGGACAC
>JAFGOK010000736.1 GCA_016926535.1 Micromonosporaceae bacterium
GCGTGGGTCCGTGCCCTCCTCGGCATCAGCCTCGACCACGAACACGCCCCGCCCCACGCGACCAACGGCAACGACGACCAGGGCGAGCAGGCCGAACCCGGCGACACCCCCAACGCCTGCGCAGTCAGCGGCAGTGACACCCCGGCTGTCGCCTGGGAATTCGCCCGACACGACGACCCGGACCTCGCCCCACTCGGCCATCGCCTGCTGCGCGCCGTCTCCCAGCGCATCCAATGGCGCGCCCAGCGCACCGCTGCACTTCGGCAACTGGCCGGCACCGGACCACCCGCTGATGGTTCGGCAATCGACCCCAGCCCCGACCCTCGAAAGGAGAGCTCCCAGTGACCGCGTCGAGTCCCTGTGCCACCGCCCGGGAAACGCTGTGGACCATCGATGAAGCGGCAGCGTTTCTGCGTGTTCCGTCCGCCACGCTCTACCAGTGGCGCCATCGCCGTACCGGCCCCTTGGCGGCGAAGGTCGGCCGTCACCTGCGCTATGACCCGGCCAAGGTCCGGGCATGGCTGTCTGAGCAGGAGCAGCACCATGCCCGTTGATGATCTTTGGTACCTCAGGGCACGCGACCCGAACAACACGAAGAAGCGCCTGCCGTCGAAGAAACACGGGCGGGGCAAGCGCTGGCGGGTGCGCTACGTTGACGCGTCCGGGGAAGGTCGGGAACGGCTCTTCGAGCGGAAGACGGACGCTGAGGCATTCGATCTTCAGTGCCGTGCCGGGGTCGCCGATGCGGTCAAGGTCGATCGGGGTGAGCGTCGAGTGACGTTCCGCGAGTACGCGGAGCGTTGGCGCCGGTCACGGCAGACCGGTTGGGCTGAGGAGACCGTGCGTCGTATGCCCGGCAACCTCGGGGGTCATCTCTACCCCGCCTTCGGCAACCGGACCATGCGATCGATCACGTTGACCGATGTCCTGGAGTGGATCAGTGGTGAAGTCGAGGATGGGACCGCTCTATCCTCGATCAAGCTGTACTTCGAGCTGCTCAAGACGATCATGCAGGCAGCAGTGATCGACCGGGTGATCTCGGAGAGTCCCTGCACCAGCGTCAAGCTGTCTCAGGTGTTGCGAGGTCTGTCCCGCGCACCCAAGTGGGTGCCGAATGAGGACCAGGTTCTCGCGATGGTCAACGTGGTTCCGGAGCAGTTCACCGCAGCCATCTGGTTGGGAGCCGGGCAGGGGCTTCGGCTGGGTGAGGTCCTGGGCATGGAAGATGGCCTCCGATGTGCCGACGCTGAGGCCAGCGAGCTGCATGTCGTTCAGCAACTGCGGCGTTCGAAGAAGCACGGCGGGTACTGCCTGGCCCCACCCAAGTCGGGATCGTCCGGCACGATCGATCTCGATCCGATGGTCGCCGAGGTGTTGGCCGCGCACACGAAGTCATTCCCGCCAGTGGCGGTCAGGCTCGTCGACACGACCGGTCCGAAAGCGGTGACCAGGTCCGCCAATCTCCTGTTCACCGGCGGTAACGGACGGCCGCTGGACGATTCGCGCTGGTCGTTGATGTGGGCCAAGTGGCGCGTTGCTGCCGGCTGGCCGGCTGAGGGCACCTTCCACAGCCTGCGACACTTCTTCGCCACCACGTTGATGAGCAACGGCGTCGATCCTCAGGACGTCCAGAAGGCGCTTCGGCATGCGAGTCTGCGGATCACCTTGGAGACCTACGTTCACTGGTTGCCCAAGCGGAATCGGCCCCGTGGCGTCATCGGGACCGTGCTCAGCCGGGCGGCTACAGTCCCCCAGCAGCGAGGGTCAGCCGGTGCGGCTGTCACGCAGCGCCGAGGCTGAGATCAACTCTGGGATGTGCCCGACATGTGCCGAATGATCATGACCGGGACAAAACCCCTGGTCAGAGCAGGAAAAAGCGCGCCCGAAGGGATTCGAACCCCTAACCTTCTGATCCGTAGTCAGATGCTCTATCCGTTGAGCTACGGGCGCTTGAACCTCAGCTAGTCTACACAACCGCTGTAACTGCCTTCAGCGCGGAGGCTCCGGGATTCGAACCCGGGACGGGCGTTCAACCCGAACCGCATTAGCAGTGCGGCGCCATAGACCAACTAGGCGAAGCCTCCAGCAGTGGCTCATGAGCCACCGACCAACGAGGATACAGCGCGCAGGCGGGTCGGGCAAAGTGGGTTTCCACCTGGAGGGGCACTGCCGTGCTTCCGGTATCCTTTCGTCAGCTGGTTCGGCGCCCGACGGTGGTCGAAGGCGCCAGTCGAAGGCGCCAGTCCCATAGAGCATCTGCCCTGCGCCGAGGCGTCGTCGACCAGACAAGCCTCAGGTCCCGAGCCATCCTGCCGACCTGTCCTGCGTGGCCGATCACAGCCTGCTTTCGGGCGCTACCGCATTGAACACCTTGACCGAGTCCATGGCATCGAGCATCGTGCGGCTGCGAGAGACCAGTTCGACGATCGGCGTGAACGCCGAGGAAGCTCGCAGTCGCGCCCAGGCCGCCTCCGCGCTGACTGCTCAGGCCTCCGAGCAGGTCGCCAGCCTGGAGAAGATAGGCCACGACGTCCTACGCGCGGTGGAAACGATCACGGCCATCGCCAGGCAGACGAACATGCTCGCCCTCAACGCGACCATCGAGGCGGCCCGGGCGGGGGATGCCGGCGCCGGGTTCGCCATCGTTGCCCGCGAGGTCAAGGAGCTCGCTCAAGAGACCGCAGCTTCAGCGAAAAAGATCACAGAAACGATCCAGCGAGTCACGGAGGCGGTCGGAGCGACCGCCGCCCAATTTGCGGGGATCAATACCTCGCTCGCCGAGATCGACGCGTTCCAGCGCTCCGTCGGCGAAGCAATCACCGAGCAGTACTCGGACGCCACGGCCATCGCCAAGGACATCGAGCAGGCGGTCTCGCTGTCATCGGACGTCGTCTCCCTGGTCAAGGCAGCCGGCGCCTGACAGGTCGCGTCAGTACCGCCAGGGGCGTCCGGTGTCCCTGTACTCCTCGACTGGCAGCAGCCGCTCTTCGGAGTCAATCCGATCAAGGTACAACCGGCCCTCAAGATGATCAATTTCATGCGCGACGAGCCGAGCGATCGCCCGCTCGTACTCCTCCATCACGGTGTCTCCGGTCGGCAGTTCCCGCTCGACAGTGATCCGCAACGGCCTGACGACGAGTCCACGCACGTCGAAGAAGGACAGGCACCCCTCATACCGCTCGTCCTGCTCCGGAGACTCGGCGACGATGCGGGGGTTCAGCAGCGTGATCACGGTATTGCTGTCGCCCGCCGGCCGAACGACAGCAGCGGCCCAGTTCAGCCCGATCTGTGGCGCGGACAGACCGATACCCTTGACGAATGGATGCAGGGCGCAGACCCTTTCAAGGGCCTCGGTCAGCCTCGTTATGACGTCGACCGCCATGCTTGCCTCACGGGGGAGGTCGAACCTGCGCATGGGAGACTGCAGCAGCCGGGCACCGCGCTGGACAATCCCCGCCGCCCGCATCTGGTCACTCGCCGCTCCGCGACCAGTCAGGTCCCTGGACGGGGAGTGATCCGAGATCACCGATTCAAGGACCTGCTCGTCCGCGACAAGTAGCAGTCCCTCGACCTGCGATGGGGCGTCTGGGTGCCCGACGCAGGCGGGATCAGGCTGGCCGGAGCATGGTTCCGCTGCCCCGTCCCCGGCAACTCGGTCAGAAACGATCGGGGTCGGTTCGACGCTGGCGACTGAGGAAGTCGCGCCCCACTCGGTGGCCGCCGCACGACTACCCCGAAAACGCCATTCCAGGCGGTACCACGCGTGCAGCGTCGGAGTGTCGGTACGCCAGGAGTACACGACTCGCCCATCACCGGTGTAACCCAGCGTGATGGGCGTCCGGAGTGGCGCGGATTCAGCGGAAAGCGATGTTTCAACACCCCAGACCGAAGGGCGTAGAGTGACTGGAAAGTCCAGTTCAATAGACAGCTTGCGGGTCGGCAGGCGCACTGCCCGCTGAAAGTATGGCCCCCACTTATCCTTGCTGACCCGGTAGGTGTAGCTGATGGTGGCACGCTGGCCCGGGTACAGCGGGAACCTGCCCTGGTCATTCTCGAACAGCAGCCAGGCTTCCTTCGAGGCGTCACGGTCCGATTTGGAACGCCATAACATGGGCTCCCCATCGCACGAACCAGCCAGATCCAGTTCCTCCCAGGTCAGGGGATGCCCGCGGTGGTGAGCATTCGAACGGGCCGGATCGTCCGGATACCTGTCGATGGCAATCCGCATCGGGAAACGGGTCACCGGCTCGGTGCCAGCGTTGTACAGCGACCGCCTGATGGTGCAAACATAGGCATCATCGACATAGGACAGTGTCGCGGCCTCGTTGTCGACCACCAGCCCGGTCCCAGGCGGCAGCCACGACTCCGAGGCACCGGCGAGACGGCTCGCCAGCCGAGCACCGATCCTCAGCTCGTCGTACCTGCGGAATCGTTCCCAGAGCGTGCCTCCGGTCTGGAGGATGGTCTCCGCCCGCCGGGCGAAATCCTCCGTTGGCCGATGCCGTCGCGCCTCGACGTGGCTGACATAGGACGGATCGAAGCCCATGGCCGCTGCCAGCTGTTTCTTGGATAGCCCGCGTTCCAGTCGCCACCGAGTGAGCTCAGCGACGAACTCTAGTGATGCCCGCTGGACGGGCGACTCCCCCGCGCCCATGTCACCAGCTCCGCACGAGTAGGGTCCGGTCTGATCAGTGTCTCTGGGCGACAACGGCAATCGACCCATGCTGACAAGTTGCCGACAGAGTGATTGACGGACTTACCCAACGTCCCGAACAAATGTTTTAATATAGAGTTGGCTAAGTATTCTTCCAGGCGTTCCTCCATGCTGGCGTGAAATCCTCATCCACTGGAGATAGCCATGGCAACCTGCGACATGCCGTGAAATCGCCCCGATACCGACCGCCGAAGCCCATACTTGACCCGAATTCGCGTGGACACCGCCAAAGAGGA
>JAFGOK010000737.1 GCA_016926535.1 Micromonosporaceae bacterium
CACTTCGTGCAGTAGCCCGTCGTCCAGGCGACGCACACAATGGCGTCAACGCTCCCGGAGTCCGCTGCGGGATGACCTGGCACGACCGAGACAAGCTGTACCAGTTCCCTGCCTGGAAACAGAAGCCACCAGGGGTACTCCCAGGCATCGGCCTCCATCACCACGCCGACCCTCTTCGCTCCCGAACGAACGACCTTTCCGGCCGTCCACCGGTACTCGTCCGCCAGCGTGGGCTGCCGCCAGAACCGCTGGCTCCACTCATCGTTGGCGAGCACCGAGTTGTGCCCGACGAGCGGCCGGGGAGAGCCTCGGAGCACGCTGAGGTAGCCGAAACCGACCCCCGCGACGAGCAGGCACACGAGCGCGCCTGCTACCGCCCGATTCCAGCGAGGCCGCATAACCGATCTGAGCAGCCGCTCCAGCCACCACCCGGCCACCGGGGCTGCGACGACGAGCGTCGGCAGTACCAGCCGATTGCCCCACTCCTGCCATTTCAAGGTCAGCGGGAAGAGTGCTGCGCCGGCTGTCACCGCGACGGCGTAGGCCCGGACCGTGCCGGGTATCCGCCGACTCACGAGTGTGGCGCCGACCCCGATGAACAGCAGCCCGACCTGGACGGGCGACGGAGCGTGGTCCTCGTCTGGCCACCACCGCCAGTCGGGATACTTGCTGACGCCGAACGTGGTCTGGGGGTCTTTGACGTCGACCTCCATCGCGCCTGCGAGGGAGCTGACGGCGCCCGTCATGGTCCGGTTCGCAGCGGACACCGGTGTGAGCAGGGGTGACGTTGCCCAGCGCAGCGCATTGACCAGCAGGACCGGAGGGTCGTGTCGCTGCAGTATCAGCAGGGCCGAGAAATCGGGGCTGCCGAACGGACTGCCGAACGTTGCGGCAAGCCGAGCACTGAACGGCCCAGCAACCGCCACTACCATGGCCGCTGCCACCAGTCCTGGCGCCACGAACCGTCCGAACGCCCGGAACATGCGAGCAGGCGTGGACACGGCCTGCTGTTGCCCACCTGAGACCATGCCCACCCGCAGCTGGGCGAGTGTCCATAGTGCCAGGATCGGGAGGAGCCCGAGCACCCCGGTGGACTTGGTCACCGCGACAAGGCCTGCTGCGGCACCCATGAGACACGCGTTGGTCACGCGGGTGCGACGGTTGAGCTCGTCCACGATGAGCGAGGCTGTGCATGCCAGCCACGCCGCCGTAACCAGGTCGGTTTGGGTACTCGTTGACTGGAGGACCACCATCGGCGAGGTGGCGACCAGAAAGACCGTCAGGAGCTGCCCACGTGGGCCGGCACCGAACTGCGCGGCGATCCGCGAGGCGACCACCAGGCACAGGACTCCAGCCGCCCACTGGACGAGGTTGTGCGCTCCGTCGCCGCCGGTCAGGAGCCGCAGATGCAGCAGCAGGTACTCGGCGCCTGGGGCGAAAACGACCTGGCGAAGGATTGGCGTGGCGAAGATGTCGACCGAATGGTTTGCGACCCAGTGCTCGACTTTTGGCAGATGGTAGGAGTACGAGTCGTAGTTGTTCGGTGCCGCTATCAGCGCCAGCCCCAGCTCGGCGAGGACCAGCAGCACCACGGCAACCGCGCCGATGCGCTCGGGCATCCCGGCCCGCGATCGTTCCCACTGCTTGGGAGCGCCCTGGCGGAGTCGCCAGGCCGCTGCACCGGCAGCGACGGCGAGGGCAGTCCCCCAGAAGCTGATGATTTGAAGAAAGCCGATGCGGTTCAGGAGCGACAGGATCTCGACCCATGCCACCGCGACCGCTCCGACGACGACGGATCCACGCAGGATCGCGAGCCTCACTGGCGCAACTGGCGCAACTGGCGATCCGGACGGGCCAGTCCCTTTTTCAAGGATACCTAGATCGGATAAATCAGTAATTTTATCATTTTTATAGACTGACCTCGGTTGGAGGGCGGCGGAGGCGGCGATTATTGTGGCAGCTGGTAAAACCATCAATATCGTCTGAAACCGTATCATAACAGTAGGTTAACGCCGTTTTGTCGTGATCAGGATTCACCTGCCATCCGGCGTTTCCGCTGCCCGAACGCAGTGCCCCGACCATAGAGGTGAATGCCCGAATTGGCCGAACACCGGGTTCCGTCATCTGCAAGGTCATGATCATGCATACGCTATGTAGGTCAACATGGCAAGATGACCTCTCTGGTGTATGCATGATCATGATCAAGGGGTGCGGATGGCGCGTTGGGTGGCCTAAGTGCACACTATGTCGCATTCGGGAATGGCTGGAGGTGATCCCGCCGGTGGCAGACGCAGTGCGACCGACTCCGCTGGGTCATGACCCCGATCATGACAGATCAGGGTTGGGCATGATTTCCAGTTCCGGCGCAACGCTCTGGTCACCGTCCGGGTAAGCGTCGCCACAGGATCACAGCTGCGGTGATCAGCCCCGCCAGGGCCAGCCCCGCGAGGGCGATCTGCCACCATGGCGGATACTCACGCAACAGCGGGGCCTCGATGTCCGCTGGCAAGGCAAGGCGATGCCCGGCTCGTCTTCGATGTTGTTGGTACGGAAACAGGTGGCCACGATGGAGCCGTTAGTGCGTCCGGAGGTGTGTCCGACGGCCCAGACCGTCCCTCCGGTGGGCCCATCCGTACTCGTGATGCGGTAGGTGTCGTCGCCCCACGGGTCACCGGTGTAGAGCGGTGGATCGTATGTCTCGTATGCGAAGCGGTTTCCTGTGAAAATAAATTCGATGCAGGCCTGGCGGCGCGGCGGATCCGGTTGCCCGTAAGTCGTCAGCCCGGGGCCTTGCCTGCCGATCCGGGGGTGAGCACTTGCCGCCTGGCGGCGGTGCAGTGCCCGGAACCACTCGAGTGGAGGGGAGTCGGCGTGGCATTGGGCGACGCGCATCTGCGGATGACCGAGATCCGCTCGTTCATCACGCAGGCCAGGACCGGCCAGTTGCCG
>JAFGOK010000169.1 GCA_016926535.1 Micromonosporaceae bacterium
GCCGCCTCAGTCGAGGTGGTTGCGCTCATGCGTAAGCCCGCGGCGGTGAAGGTCCAGGTCCCTGTCAAGTACGTCGGCTTTGACCTCCCCAACGACTTTGTCGTCGGGTATGGGCTCGATCACGCTGAGCGTTATCGGGAAATGCCGTATGTCGGGGTGCTGAAACCGGCCGCCTACCGCAAGGGTTAGGGCGGCCTCTGAGACCGGCGCAGCCTGGCAGTAGATCTACGAGACGCGTCCCCAGGGCGCACGCGTACACGGGGAATACTCCGTTGGTATTCTTCGTATCCTGCGAAGCAACACCTGAAATACCGAGAAGCACCACGTAGGGTCACCAGAAGCGCCGGACCGGTTGCTGTTGTAGAGGACAACATCCGCACCGGCAGGTGCCACGGTGTACCGTCGAATGGTCGAGGCGCCGGCCAGTGCCAGCGCCTCGGATGGCATGCAGCATGCGGGTGGGTGAGCTGCCCGCTGTGGACGGTCTGAAGGATCAGGAGGGGCCGGGCGTCAAGCGTCCGACGACAGCATGGAACGTACCCGTTTCTTCCGCCGCCCAGCGGTCTGGATCGCAATCGCGATTGTTGGTGCGATCGCGGTGAGCACCTTCTTCACGTCTGGTCCGAGCTATGCGCGTGTCGACACCTCTATTGCCCTCACGGAGCTACGCGCGGGCAATGTCAACAAGGTGGTGTTCGAGGACAAGGAACAGACCCTCAAGCTTGATCTCAAGTCGAAGATCAAAGCCAAGGGGTCGATGACCAACAAGGTCCAGACCCAGTATCCGTACGAGAGTTCCGACGAGCTCCAGAAGGAGGTCGACGAGCTCCAGAAGGCTGGAAAGCTGCCCAAGGGGTACAACACGAACGTCACCCAGGACAGCTTCTTCGTCACGCTCCTCATCAACCTGCTTCCCGTCGCCCTGCTCGTCATCCTGCTGCTGCTCTTCATGTCCCAGATGCAGGGCGGCGGTTCGAGGGTGCTCAACTTCGGCAAGTCCAAGGCCAAATTGATCTCGAAGGACACGCCGAAGACGACGTTCGCGGATGTCGCCGGAGCCGATGAGGCTGTGCAGGAGCTCCACGAGATCAAGGACTTCCTCCAAGCCCCTGGCAAGTACCAGTCACTCGGGGCGAAGATCCCCAAAGGCGTACTGCTGTACGGCCCGCCCGGTACCGGAAAGACCCTGCTGGCAAGGGCGGTTGCGGGGGAGGCGGGGGTCCCCTTCTACTCGATTTCCGGGTCGGACTTCGTCGAGATGTTTGTCGGGGTCGGTGCCTCCCGAGTCCGTGACCTGTTCGAGCAGGCAAAGACGAACGCTCCGGCCATTGTCTTCGTCGATGAGATCGACGCGGTGGGTCGGCACAGAGGGGCCGGTCTCGGTGGCGGGCACGACGAGCGGGAGCAGACTCTCAACCAGCTGCTGGTTGAGATGGATGGGTTTGACACCAAGGGCGGGGTCATCCTGATAGCGGCAACGAACCGGCCGGACATCCTCGACCCAGCACTGCTGCGTCCTGGGCGGTTTGACCGCCAGATCGCCGTCGACCGGCCTGACATGGAAGGTCGGAAGGCCATCCTCCGCGTGCATGCCAAGGGCAAGCCGTTCACCCCGGACGTTGACCTCGACTCGGTTGCGCGCCGGTCCCCGGGATTCACCGGGGCGGATCTCGCCAACGTCATCAACGAGGCGGCACTGCTGACCGCGAGGAACGACAAGCGCGCCATCACTAATGACTTCCTGGAGGAGGCCATCGACCGGGTCATCGCCGGGCCGGAGCGGCGCACCAGGATCATGAGCGACCATGAGAAGAAGGTCACCGCATACCACGAGGCTGGACATGCGCTGGTCGCATGGGCTCTGCCTCACTCGGCCCCGGTGCACAAGGTCACGATCCTGTCTCGCGGTCGGTCGCTCGGGCACACGCTCGTGCTGCCGACCGAGGACAAGTACACCCAGACCCGGTCCGAGATGATCGATACGTTGGCGTACGCCCTGGGCGGGCGGGCAGCGGAGGAGCTGGTCTTCCACGAGCCGACCACCGGCGCGGGCAACGACATCGAGAAAGCCACCACACTGGCCAGGGCAATGGTCACCGAGTACGGCATGAGCGCGAAGCTCGGCGCCATCAAGTACGGGCAGACCGATGGCGAGCCGTTCCTCGGCCGGACGATGGGGCATGAGCGGGACTACTCCGAGAAGGTGGCGGCTGAGATCGACGGGGAGGTGCGGGCGCTGATCGAGCTCGCCCACGATGAGGCATGGGCCATCCTGGTCGAGTATCACGACGTGCTGGATGCGATCGTCGCGGAGCTGTTCGAGAAGGAGACCATCTCGCAGGCCGACATGGCTCGCATCTGTGAGCGGGTCGCCAAGCGCCCGCCGATGGCCCCCTTCGCGACCAATGGCCGGCGCAATCCTTCGCTGGTGAAGCGTCCAGCGACCACGGTCAGTCCGGACGCGCCGGCCTCTGTGCCTGGCGATGCCACGCCGGCCGCAGTCGGGGAGATCGGCTCCGTTCAGTCGATCGCCACCGCTGGCGAGGCGGCGTCGGACGGTGCCAGCTGACCGGCATGGGGCGCCGTCTTCCGTGCCAGGTCGGAGGATCGGGACACAGTTGTACCGAGCCGGACTTTGAAGGCCCGGGACGGGATGGTCTGGTGGACGAGGTCGCCGCGCGGCTGATCAACGGTCGTCTCGGCGGCGCGCCAGTCGAGGAGGTCGTTGATCTTCCCAGGATCGAAGCAGCGGTTCGGGAGATCCTGATCGCGATCGGGGAGGATCCGGACCGGGAGGGCCTCGTCGACACCCCGGCGAGGGTCGCCAGGGCGTACGCGGAGTTGTTCGCCGGCCTGCGGGTTGACCCGGAGCGCGTGCTGACGACCACCTTTGAAGCGGATCATGATGAATTGGTCCTGGTCCGGGACATTGAGGTGATGAGCCTCTGCGAGCACCACCTGCTGCCGTTCCATGGTGTTGCCCATGTTGGATACCTTCCCGGCCGCGATGGGAGGATCACCGGGTTGTCGAAGCTCGCTCGCCTGGTTGAGGTCTTCGCCCGGAGGCCCCAGGTCCAAGAGCGTCTGACCTCCCAGATCGCCGATGTACTGATGCACAAGCTGACGCCCCGTGGGGTCATCGTCGTCGTCGAGTGCGAGCATCTGTGCATGGCCATGAGGGGCATCCGCAAGGGGGGCTCTCGGACCGTGACATCAGCGGTGCGTGGGGCGCTCCGGGACAACGCGAAGACCAGGGCCGAGGCGATGAGCCTGATCATGCGCGGATAACCTGTGGCAGGGCTATCCCGCCTGGAACTGCGTCAGCAGGAGCAGACCAACGACCGAGACAACCGCGATCAGGGCGAAGAAGCCAACCAGCGTGATCTTGGTAATCCACGCGGAGGAAGAGTCATCATCGTCCCCGGATAATGCCACGTCGGCCGCATCGAGCAGGGAATGGGCGCCCCGCAGCGCCGAGGTGATCGCTGCGGGAGGCGTGCCGATTCTGGCAAGGGCGTCCCAGCCGGAGCCAACAAGAGCCTGGTCGGGCACAAGCCCCGGCCGGGGGAGACCGGCGAGGAACGCCGTTTCCCTCAGTCGTGTTGCCTGCTCCGACAGCCGCCCCTGGATTCGTTTGAAGTCCTCGACTGCGGTGACGTGCATGGCCGTGTGCTCCGCGATTCGGGCAGAGGCCTCGTTTCGTGCCGCATCCAGCCGCTGGGCCGCCAGGACGTACTCACGCCAGGCAACAAGATCGGGGACCGGTTCCTCGGGATGGCGGGAGCGGGAATCGCCGGGCCCCTGCCCCTTGCCATCGGCGATGCGGAGCTCGTCACAGGCCTGGACAATCAGCGCTGGCGGTGGCCCAGTATCGAGGTCGACCGGCGCGTTCAAGCGGCTCCGGCCGGTGCGGCTGGCCGAGAACGTCGCACCGGGCGGATCGCCGATCCAGGCATACGGATTCCGCAGGGTGATCTGGGTGCAGTGGGCCAGCGGCATCTGCGTCGTCTCTGCCGTGAGCGGGGGAGGCGGCCATCCGGCCGCGATGAGATGGAGCCGGCCGGCGGGTCCAGCCTTGGCCAGCGAGGCGATTCTCGCCAGGTCTGTGCCGTCGGTCAACTCCGGGAGCGAAGCGATGACCAGCAGCATGGTCGGCCCCGTCACGTCGCCCGGCCGATTGGCGATCCATTGCTCGGCTTCTGTCAGCAGCCTCCTCACCTCGGCATGGCTGGTCGCTGAGGGGGCCAGCCCAACTCCTCGGAACGAGTCGAAGGTGGTGCCGATCTCGGCTCCGTCAACAACGCGGATGCGGAGGGCTCCGGCCGGTGCGGCGGCCAGCAACCGCAGCATGAGGGCCTGCAACAATCCGGCGACGCGATGATCGCGTGCGTCACCGTCGATCGCGATGTGTCCGGCCTGGAGGAATGGAATGATCGCGGGGAAGCTCGCGTCGTCTAGGGGGTGGGCCAGCCCGATTCGGACGAAGGTCGGCATGGTCGAGCCGCCCAGCGGAGTCGTGGCAGGCAGCGCGTCCAATGGGGCACCGAGCCAGCCCGGGGTGAGCTGGGTCGCCGTCGCACGCAGCCGAGCGGCGAGCACCCGTTGCTCGGCGTGCTGCTCAGAAGCGGCATTGACCGGGGCGTGACTCTGGATCAGCCGCGCGGCGGCCCCGGTGGCCGCCGCAGCCTGCTGGTGTAACACGGCTGCCCTGGCGATCCGGGTCCGCAGCCTCGCCATCGCGCTCCTTCGCCCAAGCCGAACAGAGGGGTGCCCGCCGTACATCTTGACGGAACCGTAACGTAGCCCCTGTCGGGCGCAAGGGGCCATGTTCCTGATCC
>JAFGOK010000738.1 GCA_016926535.1 Micromonosporaceae bacterium
AAGATCAGACAGCAGATGGCCGAGCGACGGTCGTTGTACAACCAGATCGCGGAACTGACCAACCGCATCAAACAGATTCCGTAGGGACGTCTTCAGGGGACCTATACGGCTGTCCGGATCCGATGTCAAGGACACCGACGCGGGGGTTTCCTGTCCCCCTTGCGGGAGAGCCCCGAATCTGGCACAGAGAGATTGCCCACACCGAAGCCACACAGCCTGTGGATAACACATGTGGACAACGTTGTGGATGCAACGAAATTTCTACGCTGTGTAGCACGCATCCTTACTTAGCGTAACATTCTTCTGTTCGACTCTGTCCCCACTCAGTGTCCAAGCCTGGGGATAAGTCGACCATGATCTGTGGATCGACGGTGGATGAACTGTGGACTCGCGACGCCAATTCCGCGCTCTCTCGAAGTTGTCCACACTCGTCCACAGCGAAGCCCCCAGTTACCCACAAGCTATGCACCGCCCCGGAACCACGTCTGGCAGTGACAACGCGAGTTCTCCACAGAATCCACAGCACCGACGATGACGATGAATTATCTCTTCTAGGAAGAACAAACTAATCATCTGTCCGTGGATAAGTCCGCCAGGGGACTTTGCCGGGGTCTCTGGGCGTCGATGCGCTCGACGCCCTAAGGTTCGATAGGCACGATGAGGACCCGAGGACCCGAGGACCCAGGAACCACGTTTCGCGAAAGGCAGCGCGATGAAATTCCGTGTCGAGCGTGACGCGCTCGCCGATGCCGTTGCTTGGACAGCCAAGAGCCTTCCGAGCAGGCCTTCCATGCCAGTGCTTGCTGGTGCGCTACTGAGAGTCGCTGACGGGAAACTCCACGTTTCCGGTTTCGACTACGAGGTCTCCAGCCAGGTGACCGTGGATGTACACGCCGACGCGGACGGCTCTGCCCTGGTCTCCGGCCGGCTGCTGGCGGAGATCACCAAGGCGTTGCCCAGCAAACCGGTCGATGTCGCATGTGTCGGCTCCCACATCGAGCTGACCTGTGGTAGCGCTCGCTTCACCCTGCCGACCATGCCGGTCGAGGACTATCCGTCCCTCCCGGACATGCCAGCCCTCGCTGGCGTCATCGACGCGGCGACGTTCGCCACCGCGGTCGCCCAGGTCGCTGTCGCCGCGGGGCGTGATGACACCCTGCCGATGCTCACCGGGGTACGAATGGAGCTGGACGGTGAGCGGTTGACCCTGCTTGCGACGGACCGCTACCGGCTGGCGGTCAAAGAGCTCTCGTGGTCCCCGGACGCCCCTGATGCCAGCCTCGCTGCGCTCGTTCCTGCGAAGACCCTCGCAGACACCGCCAAGACCCTCGGCCCGCTCGGCGGGTCAGTCACGCTGGCCCTCTCTCGGGGAGCAGCGGGGGAAGGCATGATCGGTTTTGTCGGCGGCACTCGTCGGACGACGTCGCGCCTGCTGGACGGGGAGTTCCCCCCCGTACGGCGGCTCCTGCCCGACAGCCACACCGCCCAGGCACGCTTTTCCGTCTCCGCGCTGACCGAGGTCGTGCGGCGAGTCGGACTGGTCGCCGATCGGGCGACCCCGGTTCGGCTGACGATGAGCGCGGAGGAGGGACTCGTCGTCGAAGCGAGCGGTAGCGAGGACGCCAGGGCAAGCGAGGCGATGGACTGCACGTACACCGGCGAGCCGATGACCGTCGCGTTCAACCATCAGTACCTGCTCGACGGCCTGTCTGCGATCGGTACTCCGACCGCAGTGCTGTCCCTGACCGATCCCAAGCGCCTTGCCGCACTGCTGCCCGCTGGGGAGGACGGCGAGGTCATACCGGGATACTGGTATGTGATCATGCCGGTGCGCGTCGGCAGTTGACCGGCGGAGGGACGGTCCATTGGATTTGTGTGACCAGGTGCTGCTGCGGGGCTGCCGCCGTGCCGCAAGAGGCGGCTGATGTACGTCCGCGGGCTGGAGCTCTGCGACTTCCGTAGCTACAGCCGAGCGACCGTGGAATTCGAGCCTGGGCCGTGCGCTCTCGTCGGGCCGAACGGGGTGGGCAAGACCAATCTGGTCGAAGCCCTGCACTACGTCGCAACGCTGTCCTCCCATCGGGTGGCCACCGATACTCCCCTCGTCAGGGCGGGGGCTGCGCGGGCTGTCGTGCGCTGCGCCATCGTTCAGGAGGAGCGGGAGCTGCTCGTGGAGATGGCGATCGAGCCGGGCAAGGCCAACCGGGCGAGACTCGGCCGATCGCCGGTCGCCAGGACGAGGGACATTCTCGGCGCGCTGCGACTGGTTCTGTTCTCTCCGGAGGATCTGTCCCTGGTCAGGGGCGATCCAGCAGAGCGGAGGCGGTTCCTCGACGATCTGCTCATCGCCCGCCAGCCGAGATATGCCGGGGTCCGGTCTGACTATGACCGGGTCCTCAAGCAGCGCAATGCGCTGCTGCGAAGCGCGTACCTGGCGAGAAGGGTCGGTGGATCACGCGGCGGGGATCTGTCGACCCTTGACGTGTGGGACGTCCACCTGGCCCAGAACGGCGCCCGGCTGATGGCCGCCAGGTTGGAGCTGTGCCAGGCGCTCGGTCCGTACCTGGAACAGGCGTATGCCGCGGTCTGCCATGGGGCAGGTGGTGCGAGTGGCACCCGTCTGGAGTACACGACCTCCTTCGGGGACCTTCCTGAGCAGGAGGGAAAGGACGTTCCAGCGATCGAGGAGGCATTGCGATCGGCCCTGGCCACAGCGAGATCCATGGAGATCGAGCGTGGGGTCACGCTGGTCGGCCCGCACCGCGACGAAGTGGCGCTCAGCCTGGGAGATCTGCCGGTTAGGGGATATGCCAGTCATGGTGAGTCCTGGTCGTACGCGCTTGCCCTCAAGCTTGCGGCGTACGATCTGCTGCGTGCTGAGGGCGTTGAGCCGGTGCTGGTTCTCGACGATGTCTTCGCGGAGCTTGACGTCAGCAGACGTGACAAGCTTGCCCGGACGGTCAGGGAAGCGAGTCAGGTGATCGTGACTTGCGCGGTCGATGCCGATGTTCCGGCGTCGCTTCGCGGGGCAAGGTACCTGGTGACCCAGGGAGAGGTGCGCCGTGTCTGAGTCAGCTGGTGGTCGGCCGGATCAACACCCCACGCCTGTGGCACATGGGCCAGCCCTGGCCAGCGCGGCCCTGGACGCGGCGCTGGCTGGCAGGCGCGGGCGTGGATGGCCTCCCAGCGGGCGGTCGCAGCGCGCTGGTGACGGCGGTGCCTTCACCGGCGGTGCCGAGTCAAGCCGCAGCGAGCGTGGGGCGGTGCGGCGCGGGCGCAGGGGGTACACCGGGCCAGGTCCAGACCCCCGCGATCCTCAGCCCTTCTCACTGCTTCTCGGGAAGCTGGTCCGATCCCGGGGATGGCAGCAGTCGAAGGCCGAGGCGACGGTGTTCGGAGCATGGGAACGGGTCGTCGGAGCAGAGGTCGCCGCGCACTCCCATCCGATCAAGCTGGAACGTGGCGAGCTGACCGTTCAGGCAGAGTCAACGGCGTGGGCGACGCAGCTGCGCCTGCTGTCGGGGCGTCTCCTGACCAACATTGGTAAGGAGATCGGCCGCAACGTGGTGACCCGATTGCACATCCACGGCCCGGCGGCACCGTCGTGGAGCCATGGGCCACGCAGGGTGCGCGGACGCGGCCCACGTGACACCTACGGGTGATTCCCAGGCACCCGCTGCGGCGGCGGTGGGGAGGTCAGTAGTCTGCGAAGACCGCGAATCCACGGTCGGCGCAGCGGCGGTAGAACTTCGCCAGGATGCCGATCTCGGCGAGTGAGAAGTTCCACTGGGGGTCTTGGCCTTGGTCGTCCCGCAGCGCGGCCAGCCGTGACTCAAGCCACTTGAGCTGCTGCTCTGCCAGCCGAGAACCCTCCAGCGCCGTGCGCAGGACGGTCGCGACGCTCTCGAAGGTCACCTCATGGCCGAGCCTGAGGTGACCTGTGACAAATCGCTCAAGACCGCCGGCAATCCACGCGCAGCCGTCCGGATCGATCACAGGGTCCTCGTCCTCCGCGGCCGCCTCGGTGGCGTGGAGCACGCCAGCAAGGCCAAGCAGCAGGTCGACGAGCTCCGTGTACCCCCAGACCCTGGCGGTCCCCGTCGCCGCGATGTGTTCTGCCAGTGTGGCCGCTGGCGCGGCGCCGTGCGGTGCCCTTGCTGCCAGCTCGGCGAAGTCCACGAACTCCGCCGGAGCGACCGGATCGTAGAATCGTCCGGTGCGCGGCCAGCGCACCGCAACGTTGTCGAGCCCCATCCCGCCCCTCATTCCTGCCCGCGGTGCCCGATGCGACGCGCCCGCGGCGGGGAACATACGACACCGGGCCCGGGTAGCGCGAGCCCTCCAAACAATCATGTTCTGCCGGTTGGGAAACGATCGCTGGCATACCAGACAAATACGGTGCCGAAGACCGGCTACAGGCGGCGACCGGGAGTACGTATCCGGCCGGGGGAGGCTGCATGCCCCCCTCCTGCATGGTGGATCCCGTGGCATGCATTGTTTGGCCGGCTACGGCGTTCACAGCGTGGCGTACCGGCGTGACATGGCCTGGTGTGCGGGCAGTAGGATTGGGTCAGTAGTCCAAGTCGATCACGATCCGCGTGCACGCCGCGGTGATCGGTCGCAGCGGATCATCCGAAGCCACGTTTCACGCTCCGGCTTTCCGCGCGTCCGCCTCCGACGTGCCGCTCAACCAGGTCCCTCGCCCACGCTGGCGGGGTGTGCCAGAAAGCGACCGAGGGTGGCAGCGCCGAAACAGAAGCCAGGCGAGTACAACGCCTCGTCGATCACCGTCCTCGAAGGGCTTGAAGCGGTTCGCAAGCGTCCCGGCATGTACATCGGTTCCACCGGCGAGCGCGGGTTGCACCATCTGGTGTGGGAGGTCGTTGACAACTCCGTCGACGAGGCGCTGGCGGGATTCTGCGACACCATTGAGGTGACCCTGCTCGACGGGGACGGCGTGCGGGTGATCGACAACGGTCGGGGCATCCCGGTCGATATGCACCCGGTGGAGAAGCGCCCGACCGTCGAGGTCGTCATGACCGTGCTCCACGCCGGCGGCAAGTTCGATGGGAAGGCGTACGCGGTCTCCGGCGGGTTACACGGGGTCGGCATCTCGGTCGTCAACGCCCTTTCCAGCAGGATCGATCTTGAGATCTGCAAGGACGGGTACGTCTGGAGGCAGACGTACGTCAACTCCAAACCGGCGTCGGTGCTCTCCCGGGGCGAGGTGACGTCCGCGACGGGTACCTCGACGACCTTCTGGCCGGATCCGGAGATCTTCGAGGCGACCACCTTCAGCTTCGAGACGATCTACCGTCGGCTCCAGGAGATGGCGTTCCTCAACCGGGGGTTGACCATCGCCTTCCGCGATGAGCGGTTGATCGAGGGCAAGGAGGATCGCGACAAGGAGGTGATCTTCTGCTACAAGGGGGGGATCTCCGACTTTGTCCGGCACCTCAACCAGACCAAGACCCCGATCCACAAGTCGGTCGTTGAGTTCGGCGCCGAGGGCGAGGGCATGTCGGTCGAGCTCGCCATGCAGTGGAATGAGTCGTACGGCGAGAGCGTCTACACCTTCGCCAACACGATCAACACCCATGAGGGTGGGACCCACGAGGAGGGGTTCCGGTCCGCGCTGACCGGCGTGGTCAACCGGTACGGGGCGGACAAGAAGATCCTCAAGGGGGACGAGAAGCTGTCCGGTGAGGACATCCGAGAGGGCCTCGCGGCGATCGTCTCCGTGAAGCTCGCCAACCCGCAGTTCGAGGGACAGACCAAGACTAAACTGGGCAACACCGAGATCAAGGGTTTCGTGCAGCGCGCCTGCAACGAGTGGCTGGCCGACTGGTTGGAGCGGAATCCTCACGAGGCCAAGACCATCATCACGAAGGCGTCTCAGGCCGCGCGAGCCAGAGTCGCGGCGGCCCAGGCCAGGAAACTCGCCAGGCGCAAGTCGTTGCTGGAGAGCGGATCGATGCCCGGCAAGCTCGCGGACTGCCAGTCGACCGATCCGAGGGAAAGCGAGCTGTTCATCGTCGAGGGGGACTCCGCCGGTGGCTCTGCCAAGCAGGGGCGCGATCCCAAGATCCAGGCGATCCTGCCGATTCGCGGCAAGATTCTTAATGTCGAGAAGGCCCGCATCGACCGGGTTCTGAAGAACGCAGAGGTCCAGGCGCTCATCACCGCGCTCGGCACCGGCATCCACGAGGAGTTCGACATTGAGAAGCTGCGCTATCACAAGATCATTTTGATGGCGGATGCGGATGTCGATGGGCAGCACATCCAGACGTTGCTGTTGACCTTGCTGTTCCGTTTCATGCG
>JAFGOK010000739.1 GCA_016926535.1 Micromonosporaceae bacterium
GTTCGTCTTCGCGACGCAGATGATGAATTTCCCGGTCGCCTCCGGGACCAGCGGGCACCTGCTGGGTGCCGTCCTGGCAGCGGTCCTCGTCGGGCCGTTTACCGGTCTGCTCTGCATCTCGGTGGTGCTGGCCGTGCAGGGGGTGTTCTTCGCCGACGGCGGCCTCACGGCCCTCGGCGTCAACATCACCAACATGGCCATCATCGGGCTTGGCGCGGGGTACCTGGTCTTCATCGTCCTGCGCCGGGTGCTCCCCAAGAACCAGACCGGCGTCATTGCCGCGTCTGCCTGCGGGGCATTCGTCTCGGTCCCCGCAGCAGCCGCTGGTTTCACTGCCTTCTACGCCCTCGGGGGTACGTCGTCGGTGCCCACCGGCACCGTGTTCACCGCGATGATGTCGGTCCATCTGCTGATCGGGGTCGGGGAGGCCCTGATCACTGCGGTCGCCGTCGGCGCTGTCCTGACTGCCCGACCCGATCTGGTCCGGGGCTCGCGACATCCATTGCAGCGCTCCGATTCGAAGGAGACCATCCGGTGAGACGCCACCGCGCCTACTATGCCATCGGGCTGCTGGTCTGCCTGCTGATCGCCGGGGTGGCCAGCTTCTATGCCAGCGGTTCCCCGGACGGGCTGGAGAAGGTCGCCGCGGAGCAGGGCTTTGAGGACACCGCCGAGGACCATGCCCTGGCCGACTGGCCTCTGGCCGACTACGCCGCCCGGGGGGTCGATAGCGCCCGGCTTGCTGGCGGCCTGGCGGGGGCCGCCGGGGTGGGGCTGACTCTGATCCTGGCCGGCGGGCTGTTCTGGTTCCTCGCCCGCCGAAACTCGGCCACGGTCGGTGGGTCGGCTGCGGTTACAGACGGTGGGTCGGCCACGGTTACCGACGGTGGGTCGGCAGCCCAGACGTGAGTCCCATGACCGGGGTCGGGTATGCGGACCGGCTGTACCTCCCAGCCGACACCGCGATGCATCGCCTGCCGGGGCACGTCAAACTCGTGGCGGCGCTGGGGTTCGTCCTCGCGGTCGGGTGTACCCCGCGGGAGCAGTTCTGGGCGTTCGGCGGGCATGCCGGATTGCTCGCCATCGCGGTCGCGAGGGCGAGGATCCCGATCACCGTGCTGCTGCGCCGGCTGACCGTCGAGCTTCCGTTCCTGGCCTTCGCGATCCTGATGCCGTTTCTGGCGTCCGGCCGGCGGGTTGAGGTCCTTGGAGTCGGGCTGAGCGTCACGGGCCTGCTGGACGCGTGGAACATCCTGGCAAAGGCGACGCTCGGTGTCTCGACGTCGATCGTCCTGGCAGCGACCACCAACCTGCGGGACCTCCTGCTGGGCCTGGAACGGCTGCGGCTGCCGAGCCTCCTCATCCAGATCATGAGTTTCATGATCCGTTATGGTGACCTCATCCTCGCTGAGACCCACCGGATGCGAATCGCCAGGGAATCCAGGGGATTCGTCGCTCGGGACGTGCGGCAGGTGCCGGTCCTCGCCCGTTCCGTCGGGGCCCTGTTCATCCGGGTGTATGAGCGGGGTGAGCGGGTGCACCTGGCCATGCTGTCTCGGGGATACACCGGAGGCATGCCAGGCCTGCTCCAGACTGCGGCCGTCCCAGCACAGTGGGCAGGGGCCCTTGCCCTTCCCCTGGCCGCGGCAACCGTCGCGGCGGCGGCCTGGACCAGATCATGACGGAGACGAGCCTTGAGATCCAGGGGCTGGTCCACGCCTATCCGGACGGCCAGCAGACCCTTCGCGGGGTGTGCCTCACCCTCCGGCGGGGCGAGCGGGTCGCGCTGCTCGGGCCGAACGGCGCCGGAAAGACCACCCTCGCGCTACACCTCAACGGCGTCCTCACCCCGAGCGCCGGCACCGTCCGGGTCGCCGGGCTTCCGGTGCTCCCGCAGCACCTGGCCGAGATCCGGCGCAGAGTGGGCATCGTCTTCCAGGATCCCGACGATCAGCTGTTCATGCCGACGGTGCGCGACGACATCGCCTTCGGGCCCGCCAACCTTGGCCTGCGTGGCCAGGCCCTCGACCGCCGGGTCAGCGCGGCGCTGTCCGCCGTCGGCCTGGCGGGTCACGCCGACCGGGTGCCACACCATCTGTCCTTCGGCCAGCGGCGGCGGGCGGCCGTTGCCACCGTCCTCGCCATGGAACCCGAGATCCTTGTCCTGGACGAGCCGTCGAGCAACCTCGATCCGGCCAGCCGCAGAGAACTCGCCGATATCCTCGACGGGCTCGACGTCACCGTCCTCCTGATCACCCACGACCTGCCCTACGCCCTCCGGCTGTGCCAGCGGTCGGTGATCCTCTCCGGCGGGGTCATCGTCGCAGACGGGCCGACCGCTGATCTCCTGGCCGACGCCGACCTGCTGGCCCGGCATCGCCTGGAGCTGCCGTACGGGTTCGATGTCAGGATGCTCGACTCCCGACCGCCCGGCCAGCCGCCTGCGCGCGACCCGGCGCGATCGTCACCCTGCTGAGAGACGGAAGGATCCAGTCCACGAGGCCGCCGGGGTCAGCGGACGGCGGTCAACCAGCCGCACCAGTCCTCGACCCCGGCTCCGGTGCGGGCGCTCACCTCGATGGTGGTCGCCAGCGGATTGACCTTGCGGAGGTTGGCCCGGAACAGGTCGAGATCAAAATCGAGGTGGGGCAGCAGATCGAGCTTGTTGATGACCACGACATCGACGGAGCGGAACATGACCGGGTACTTCAGAGGCTTCTCCTCGCCCTCGGTGATCGCGTAGACCATGGCCCGACGATGCTCGCCGACCGTGAATTCGGCTGGGCAGACGAGGTTCCCGACGTTCTCGACGATCAGCAGGTCGAGGTCGGCCAGCGGAAGCCTGGGCAGGGCGGACCGGACCATGGGCGCGTCGAGGTGACACTCCCCGCCGAAGCCCTGCCCGGTGTTGACCAGCGCGACCGCCGCTCCGAAACCGGCGAGGCGATCGGCGTCGAGGCTGGTTTCGATGTCGCCCTCGATGATGCCGATGCGCACCCGCTGGGAGAGCCTGCGCAGCGTCTCGCGGAGCAGGAGGGTCTTGCCAGCGCCGGGGGCGGACATCAGGTTGACCACCCGCACCCCGGCGGCCTCGAAGTCCGCGCGGTTGGCGGCGGCGAGGCGGTCGTTCTCCCCGAAGATGGCCTCCAGTACCTGGACTCGTTGGGTGCCGGTGGCGTACCCGGAGTGGTCCCCGGGGTGGTCCCCGAGGTGGTCCCCGGCATGATCCCTGCGGTGGCCGGCGGAGCCGTCGTGGTGATGATGATCGTGGTCATGATCGTGGGTGTGGTCGTGGTCATGATCGTGGGTGTGGACGGTGCCGTCCTCGTGGCGGTGGAAACGCCCCATACCGGCTACTCCTTCACAGGGTCACGGGTGTCCTCGCACTCGATGGACGTGAGGTGGCACTCCTGGCCAGCCACGACGGTCACGAGGTCGCTGCCGCAGGCCGGGCACAGCAGGAAGGGCTGCTCCAGCACAGCGCGGTGCCGGCAGTCGCAGCAGTCGATCTCAGCCGGGATGTGTTCGATGTCCAGCACAGCGCCCTCGAACGGCGTGCCCCGGGTCATCGCGTCCCAGCCAAGCCTGAGCGCGTCTGGCACGACCTGCCGCAGGTGCCCCACCTGGACCTGGACCGAGACGACGGGTCGGCCCCCGGCGTGCTCCCGGACGAGGTCCACGATGGCCTGGCAGATCGACAGCTCGTGCACAGCTCGCACCCCCA
>JAFGOK010000740.1 GCA_016926535.1 Micromonosporaceae bacterium
ATTCGTGCCATGGCCGGATGAGTAGACGACGCCCATCGCGCTGATCCCCTGTCTGTGCTCATGGGTGGTGCGATCATCTACTGATCAGCACCGACGTCATTGATGGCCCGCGCGACACCCAACTCAAACTCCTCGACCAGCCCGCGAACCGCGACCGCGTCGGCCTCGACCGGGGGCTCGGCACTGTCGAGCGTCGTTGATGGACTGATCGGGCTGCATGCGCCAGGGACTCTCCTTCGCAGGCCCGAAGGGCTCACCCGGACCGGAGCCGGGTTCGCCGGTTGCTGCCGTGGTGGGGCAGGCGCCGCTGGCGACGCCACTGAGACGATCGGCGCGGTCAGGGCGTCCGAGTCGTTCGCCGTCGCCGAGACGACTGCGTGCTGTACCTGCTCGGCGTCTCTGGGCGTCTCTTGTGCGGGCCGAGGCGTGATCGCAAAGGCGTTCCATGATTCGGCGGAAGTGATCAAATCATCGGCTCGACGGAGCACGCTGAGGCCCGACCCAGCCTCCGGCTGCTTCGCGCAGCCTTCCACACTGCCGGCCTCAGCAGCGGCGGTACTGGTAGTAAGCAGATGCTCGCCGAGATCGACGATCGCGGTGACGCCACCCCCCGGAGTTGGCGTCAACTCAACCCGCATCCCGTGCATCCGGGAGAGCCTTCCAACGACAAAGAGACCAAGGACCTGGGTCGGAACAAGATCGAGGCGCTCGCGACGCATCATCCGGGCGTTTTCTTCGGCCATCCGCTCCGCCGACATGCCAATGCCGTGGTCGACAATGGTCAGTCGGGCTCCGGACCGGGTTCGCTCGGCCGTCACGGCAACGCGGGTGCTGGGCGGGGAGAACACGGTCGCGTTCTCCATGAGCTCAGCGCTCACGAGGATCAGGTCGGTGACCACGGCTGGAGTCAGGGAGACCTCTCCGGCCACCTGCACGTCCACCCGCTCATATCCCTCGATCTCGCCCAAGGCGAGGCGAACGACGTCAGCCAGCGAGACCGGCACAACGTGGTGGTCGACCCGCTCCGCCCCGGACAGCACCACCAGACTGCTGGCGTTGCGCAGGAGCCGGTTGGACAGGTGATCGAGACGGTAGAGGTGCCGCAGCCGGTCCGGATCCGCCTCCTCACTCTCCAACGTGTCGATCAGAGAGACCTGCCGGCTGACCAGGTTGTGGGTACGTCGCCCGATATGCCCGAACATCTCGGCGATGTTGCGCCGGCTGGCCACCTGACGCTCGACCAGACGCGAGGCCGTACTCTGCACCCGCTCGAAGGCCTGGGCGAGATCACCGATTTCGTCCCTACTATCGATATCCAAGCTGTCAAGATGAACGGGGTCCGCCGAGTCGGATTCGTCATCCGCGACCCGGACCAGTTCTGCCTCCGCGACCTGGGCCACCCGTTCCGCCGACGTGGTCAGACGGATGAGTGGCTGGATGACCGCCCTGGTGATCAGGTAGGCCAGCACCAGCACCACCAGCACGACCAGGATCGCGACGCTACTGACGGTATGAATCTTCACCAATTCCGTCGAACGGTGATCGGCGAATGCCGCCGTGACATCGGCGGTGATCCGCTTCTCTACGAAATTGCCGAGAGTGATGAAGGAGGCGATCGCTGGGTACAACGTCACGGCGGTGTGTCCGGCAATCGCACCATACGGATCGAGGGCGACCCGCGCGCCGAACCTGACCTCGAACGCCTCGTCGATCAGACGCCGCAGGCCGCGCTGTGACGAGGTCGCCGTCGTTTCGATCCGGCCCAGCGCGCGCTGGGCGATCGCGTGGTTGGCATGGACCATCGCCAGCGCGGAGTCACTGGGCCGATCCGCCAGGATGACCAGCGCGGTTGCCTCGGCCGTCGTTGCCTCGTCCGCCGTCATCAGCGCTTCGAGAGCCATGATGTGGTGGCCCACCGTTGTCGCCGTGTCCAGGTTGTCAGTCAGGCGCAGCGACCCAAGCATCGAGGAGATGACCTGCTCATATCCGGTCATGACCTGCTCCGGGCTGGCCGTGCCCGCGCCGACTGCCTGCCGGAGATCGGCCAGGCCCTTCACTCCGTCAACGGCCCGCCTCACCTGGGACGGAAGGTCCTCCCCCAGGTCCTCCCGGAGGTCGGTGATCCTATCGGCACAGGCTGCGACCTGGAGACTCAGCTCAGCCTGGCTAGCCGTCCCGAGCAGCAGCCCGACCGACAGCAACCGTTCCTGCTGGAGATCCTGGACGAGGGAACCGACTCGCCCTGCGACGTTGACGGTCCGGCTCGTCTCGGTGATGCGAATAATCTGATCGGCACCGTCCAAAACGGTCGAGACGGCCAAACCGACCACTGCGGTCAGGGGAACCGCAGCCAGCAGGCCGAGCTTTCCCCGGATACGGAGCCTATCGAGCAGCACCGGGGCGCTCCCACGTCGTCGTTCCCGCCGCATCCCCCTGCGCCGGCATGAGGGCCGGCATGAGGGCCGGCAAGGTCGGCGGGGCCAAGTCCTCCGCCGGCCGCCTCCACGTCGGTGTCACGTATCCGGGCGGTGGAAGCCCCGCCGACGGGGAATCAGACCACCCCTCGGTCTCGGGGCGACGGCGACGATCGCGGACGATCGCGACAACAGCCGGGAGCAGGGCGAGCAGCACAGCCAGCACCGTCACGGCCACGGCGACGGTCAGTTCTTCATCAAGCACGCCGAGCCGCTCCACGAGCAGACCGCTGATCTCAACGAGCATCGCTGTGGACAACGCCCCGGCTGCGGCCTGCACCTCGTCCCAGGACTTGAGCAAGCTCGCTGTGGAGGCGGATTCGGCACGCTCCTGTTTCGCCGCTATCGGGGGATTCAGGGCGTCAACGGCTCGCCGGAAACGATCCAGCGGCGAAAGCAGGTTCCCTCCGAGGGTCCGGCTGCCCGTCGCGTCCACCGTCTGCCGCACGTCGTCGGACAGGTCGACCGCGTTGCTGGTCAGCGCGGCCCGAAGCGACAGCATGTCCGCGAGCACCAGGCTCTGGTCCGCGGACGGCCGCCGCAGGTTGACCAGGGTGACGCAGACCAGGCGGCTGCTTGTCTCGATGGCCTCCGGGAGTTCCTGGGCCGCAGCGTCTTGGAGGTAGTAGGTGTCGGCGCTGGGATCGCGGATGAGGCGCGAGCCGTTGCGCACCTTCTCAACCAGGGCCAGCAGCAGATCGGTCGTCTCCTTGTAAGCGGAGAGGCTGGCATCAGTGTCGGTACCGATCCGCCCGGACAGGGCCTCGATCTTCGCTCGGAGTTCCGCCCACCGCTCGCGGGTACGAAGTCCTTCCCCGTACCGCTCGTCAGCCTCCGCAGCCCGCTCGACCGCTCGGGTCAGTTTCTCCCTCGAAACCGTCTTGCCGGACACCGTCGCGACCTGGGATTCCGCAAGCGACAACTCGACCGACAGCAAGGCATCGATATAGGCCGTTCCTTGCCGCTCTGCGGTCGCGAATTCGTGGTCTCCCCGATTCGACTGCCACACCAGGCCAAACAGCGTCACGATTGGAATG
>JAFGOK010000741.1 GCA_016926535.1 Micromonosporaceae bacterium
CGGGCAGGCTGCCGATATCTACGCTCGGATTGACGGTCGGACTCCACGCGATTTTGGGATGCCGTACTCCTTGTGGACTCGGGCGCTGGTGGGTCAGCTCATCTATCAGGAGTACGGGGTCCGGATGACGCCGCAGGCCGTGGGTGGCCTGTTGAACGCGCTCGGGATGTCGGTCCAACGCCCCCTGTATCGGGCGTTTCAGCGCGACCCGGACGCGGCCGAGACGTGGAGATCGGAGACTTTCCCGGCGGTTCGGGCTGAGGCGGCCAAGGTTGGCGCAAAGATCTACTTCGGCGACGAGGCTGCCGTCCGCTCCGATCATCACGCTGGTGGGACGTGGTCTCCCCGGGGGAGAACGCCCGTAGTGCCCAAAACGGGCGAACGGTTCACCGTCAACATGATTTCGGCCATCAATCAGCTGGGGCACAGTTACTTCTCCATCATTGATGGCTACTGCGACAGTGACGCCTTCATCCAGTTCTGTACGGGTCTCATGGCCGATGTCGGCGCGCCCGTCTTCCTGGTCGTCGACAATGCCAGTTATCACCGGTCGGAAGCGGTGCGGAAATTCGTTTCCGAATCGAATGGCATGCTACGAATCATCCGACTTCCGCCGTATTCGCCTGAGCTCAATCCGGATGAACTCGTATGGCGAGACATCAAGGCCCACGATATCGGACGAGCAGCCGTTCGGGGACGTAGCGAGATGGTTGAAAGAATCTTCGCGAGAGCCCTTCGGTTGTACGAAAACCCGGAAATCATCCGAAGCTACTTCCGGACGCCGAACCTTGTCTACGCGAATGTTTAGAGCGTAAAAGTCTTTTCTTTCCCTTTAATACCTGCAGGGACTCGACGCGGGCGGGATCATTCGGCAAAATGGTCACCACGGCCTTCCGTGACTGTTTTCTTTGTCGAACACATGATCACGTGAAGGCCGTTTCTCTGTCTATACCCGACAGCAAGCAACAAACCCCAAACCTTAAATCCCAAGCTCAGTCTTGGCCACCGCCCTCTACCAGGCATTGCCACCGGCAAGCGACCCGGACCAAGCCGACCAACCCGGAGAAGGCCGCAAACTCCTGCTCTTCAGTGACAGCCGGCAAGCAGCAGCGTACTTCGCGCCCTATCTGGAAGACTCCTACACCCGCTTGCAGCGCCGGCGCCTAGTCTTCGCCGGCGCTGTCCAAGCCCACCAAGACGGCCCTGACGTCCGGCTGAGTGACATCGCCCACCACGCAACCAGGCTCTCCACCCGGCTGGGGGTGTTCAAACGACACCACTCCTCTCAGGACCGCCGACGACAACTGGCGCTATGGATCCAGCAGGAGATCGTCAGCCTCGACGAACGCAACGCGTTGGAGGGTACGGGCCTGCTGCGTTGGGAACTACTGCGCGAGGACCAGTGGAACGCCCCTCGTCCACTGATCGACCTCGGTCTCACCGAGGCTGAAGCCTGGCACCTGGTCGAAGAACTTCTGCGAACCATCCGCAGCCAGGGCGCAGTCAGCACGCCCGACGACGTTGACCCGAACGATGATGCGTTCGACCCTCGCAGAGGACCGATCTACATGCGCAGCACAGGGGCCGAGTCCAAACGCAAGGTCTTGAGCTGGTTACCGACCCGCAGACGCAACCGCCGCGTGGACTACCTCCAGCGCGTCCTGCAGCGCCTGGGACGCGATGACGACCCCGCAACCGTGCTGGACGGCATCTGGCGGTGGCTGATCACCGGACCCGCCAAAGAATGGCTCGCCCAGACCACCGTCCCCCAGTTGGGGTGGTCTACCAACTCAACCACGAGGTTCTGACCTGCGTACCAACTGGCCACGACGATAGCCTCTGGCAATGCTCCCGGTATCGGAAGATCGTTCCCGTCGGTGTCCGAGGAGTGTGCCCCACCATGAGCTGCACAGGCGACATGCACCCGTGGTCCCTGCCCTCCGAGAGTTGCGATTCCGACCACTACCGCACGTTGTACCGCTCCATGACCGCCATACCGATCTCGGTACTGGAGCACACCGCACAGTGGACCAGCGAGAAAGCCGCCGAGATCCAGGAACGGTTCATTCGGGGCGAGGTCAACGCCCTGTCGTGCTCGACGACCTTCGAACTGGGCGTCGATGTCGGAGAACTGCAGGCGGTCGTGCTGCGCAATATGCCACCAACCACCGCGAATTACGTCCAGCGCGCTGGACGTGCCGGGCGACGCGCCGATTCCGCTGCCCTGGTGTTGACCTATGCCCAGCGTCGCTCGCATGATCTCACCCGTTTCCACCGTCCAGAGAAAATGGTCGCCGGTGAGGTTCGAGCGCCCCGGATTCCGTTGGACAACGAACGCATCGACCGCAGGCACGCCCATTCGGTGGCTCTGTCAGCCTTCTTCCGCTACTGGTTTGCCGTGAACGGCTCGCTGTGGTCAACGGCTGGGGACTTCTTTCTCCCCGACGACCACGGCGCGATCCCAGCCACGTTGGTCGGCCAGTTCCTCACTCCTGTGCCTCCAGAGATCACGCAATCACTACGAAATGTACTTCCCACCAGCGTTCAGGATGCAATCGGAGTCGATTCCGAGGCTTGGGTCGCCGACCTGGTCGATCTTCTCGACAAGACCCGGAGCGAGTTCCAGCAGGACATCGACATCTACCACCGGAAGCGAAAGGAGGCATTCGACGCTGGCAAGGATGGTCTGGTCAGCCGCTACGGCCGCATCCTCAACAACGTCACGAGCCGACCGCTGATCGGGATGCTGGCCAACCGGAATGTGCTACCCAAGTATGGCTTCCCCGTAGACACCGTCGAACTCCGCCTGTCCTTCGCAAACTCAGGCGCCGCCTCCGAACTCGAACTGTCCCGAGACCTCACAGCCGCCATCTACGAGTACGCTCCCGGAGCCGAAGTTGTCGCCGGTGGGAAACTGTGGCAGTCGGCTGGGGTGTATCGGATGCCCGACCGGGACCTGGAGTAACGCTTCTATGCCCACTGTCCCAGTTGCGGCCATTACCGAGAATCCATCGAACGACTCGACCCGGCATGCCCCGCCTGCGGAGCGCCGTTGCGGGGGACGCCGCAACGCTACGCCGTTCCCATCTACGGCTTCGTGGCCTGCGGCGGAAAAAACCGCCCC
The DNA here is from genome assembly GCA_016926535.1 of Micromonosporaceae bacterium. Classification (GTDB taxonomy): domain Bacteria; phylum Actinomycetota; class Actinomycetes; order Mycobacteriales; family Micromonosporaceae; genus JABDRL01. The sequence goes on from JAFGOK010000741.1 coordinate 3,125, forward strand.
GGGCTGCGGCCGCCGCAGCGGTCATGGCACGGCGACACCCACGTCGTTTCTCCCGGCGCGGAAATTCAGGAACAGGTACACGAACTGCCCGGCGGCATTGTGACCGCCCGAGTTGGCACCCGCGGTGAACTCGTGGCCATCAGTGACGGTCCCGCCGGACGCGGATACCGCATCTGCTGCTACTGCGGTTTTGGTGAACCCAACGCGGCGACCCGGTCACGCAGCCACGAGAGCCCGATTACACACCATCCTTGCCAAGGATCGATGGAGTACGTCTCGCTGGGACACAACTATCAGACCGACGTCCTCGAACTGGTCATCAGAAGCGCAGCAGTCATTGGCATGGATGATGCCGGATGGTGGTCACTCCTTTACGCACTGATCGAAGGCGCGGCAGAGAAACTGGAAATCGCACGAGATGACATCGACGGAACGCTTTTCCACACCGACTTTGGTCAAAGCGCTCTCATGTTGTTTGACTCCGTCCCCGGCGGTGCGGGACACGTCCGCCACATCGCCGAGCACCTTCGCGACGTCCTGGACCAGGCGCTGAGCCGGGTCGCTCACTGCGAGTGCGGCAAGGAGACCAGCTGTTACCGCTGCCTTCGGGTGTTCCGGAACGAGCGTCGTCACGACCAGCTTCGACGAGGTATCGCTGCCGACATCCTCAGCCGTCTCGTCGGTCGCACAACCACCAGCAAGGCCAGAGTCTTGCGGGTCAGCCTGTCCGACCTCATCGCCGGTCGGGCGCCCGATCGCAGATTCCTCGTCCGAGAAGTGCCCGGTGAGGTCTTCGAACCAGCGGCAGCAGGACAGCTGGATCTCCATGAGGGTCGCGTCATGCTCGCCAGGTATGGGGATTCCATCGTGGTTGGCCGGCTGTGGCTCCGCCGCGACGAGGCAGGCATCGACCAGGTCAAGGTCTACCCGGTCAAGGGCGACCCGCTCCAACTGGCGCCCGCCGACCTCCAACCACTCGGAATCGCCGTATAACCAGACATGGATGACAAGCACACCCACTGCCGTCTTGCGCTCCGTTCAAGGCTGCTGCAGGTTTCGAACTCCTATCCGACCTCCACAAGGCAAACAGAAGTTCGAGCCTTCGTACGGCTGTCCATTTCGGCACCCGCCCGACCCAACCAACATCACGGGCCCTCACACATCCGTTGTCTACAAGCCCAGTTGCGAACCGCCCCTCGATGATCAAGGTCGCACCAATAGAACCCGTTCGGGATGTTCTGGGTGCCCCCGACGACACGCTGCCCGAGAACGACCGCCGTCTCCATCCTGAACTCAAGACATCCTCGCAGCTCAGCAACTATTTCCCTTGCTCTGTGGGACCTGCCGGAGACTCCACCCTGCGCGTCTGGGCGGTGCTGACGGATCGCGACGAGGTGTCGCGATCGGCCACCACGGAGATCCTGGCACGACCCGAGTACCTCGCTGCGTGAGGCTCGGGTGGGTTCGAATAGTGTCGTTTGGATGGAGTCACCCTCACCCCGGGATACCAGTCCCGTCGACGTTGCCGTGGCGGCTCGCGCGGCCCGCGAGTGCACTATGGTCGGTCAGGCTGCCGCGTTGGCCCGCTGGGTCGGCTCTGGTGGGCGGCCGGTCACGGCCAGCCGGGTGCTGCGCCGGGCCGATGTGGCAGCGGCCGGGGCCGCGCTGGGGGTGGCGGTGCCAGCCCGGGTGCGTACCGCTGCGGACGTGCCGGTGCTGCACCGGCCGTGGAGTCTCGCGGTCGGGGCGGGGCTGATCCAGATCAGCGGGAACGTCGCGGCTGCCGGACCGGTTCTGGAATGCTGGTCAACGCTGGATGACGTCGAGGTTCTCGACGCGTGGCTGGTTGGGGTCCGCGCGGTCTGCGAGGCCGAGTCCGACACCCGGTCCAAGCAGGCTGTCGCCGGGTTGGTGTTCGCGTTCCTGGAGGCCGTGGCCACGCGGGACTGTCCGGATCCACAGCATCTCTGGCATCGGGTGATCGAGGTCGTCGAGCGGGGAGAAGAGGACGGTGACTGGTCCGAGCGGGTGCCGTTCGACGTGTTCACCAAGTATCTGGATCCGGATACCCGTGATCCGTTCGCCGGGCTGGTAAACCTGCTCGGGCAGCTCGGCGCGGTGACCGGCAAGGGCAGCGAGAGCGTCGCGGTGACCAAGTTGGGCCAGTGGGCAGTGGCCACGGCTCGAAGTGACCGGCCGCGCCAGATCACCGCCGACCTGTCTGCCGGCGAGGTGGCCGAGGCACTGGCGGACTGCGTGCGCCGGGGTGCGGATCCGTGGATGGCCGTACGCCGGTGGCTGGAGCCCCGGCCGCCGGCCGACGCGGCCCGGGAACTGCTGACCGCCGCCGCCGACCGGTCAGCCGCAGCCCGGATCGCGGCCGGGGACGTCGCCGACGGGCTGGGCGACCAGGCACTTTCGGCCTGGCAAGCGGTGGCGCACCTGCCGAATCTGGCCGTGCATGCCCGGGTGTCGCTGACCGCTGCCCGGGATCAGGGGGCGCGTCTCGCCCCTGCGGATGCCCGGTGGCTGGCGGTCGAGTTCGCCACGGCCGCGCTGGAAGGGCCTGGCCCGGACGAGGCGTTGACGGTGGTGGTCGACCGGATTCCCGGCGAGAGCCTGGAGTCCCGCCTGACCGCGCTGGCCAACACCGGTCACCCGGACGCCGCTCGGGTGATGGCGGCGGTGCGCGAGTACGTGGACTCGGGCGTCACCCCGTCGATCGATCAGGTCTACCAGCTGAAGGTGGGACTGACACACTGGCGGCCTCCGATCTGGCGGCGGGTGCTGGTGCCCGCGACCGTCACGCTCGGCGACCTGCACGCGGTGATCCAGATCCTGTTCGGGTGGGACGGTGACCATCTGCACCTGTTCGAGGTCGGGGGCAGGCGGTACAGCGACCCGTTCTATGACCTGGACCGCTTGGAGATGGACGACGAGGAGACGGTCCGGCTACGCGAGGCCTATACCGGGACGACCAAGAAGATCCGCTATGAGTACGACTTCGGCGCGAGCTGGTGGCACGAGATCACGCTGGAGAAGGTCCTGAATCGCGAACCCGGCGCGGTGTATCCGCGGTGCACCGGGTTCGCCAGTGACTCTCCGGTGGAGTACTGGTCCGAGGACGATCCGCAGGACGCGAAGCCGTACGACCTCGCCGCAACCAACCGCCGCCTCGCCAGGCTGGGTGGGGTTGGACTGGGTGAGGCCGAGGAGGAGGACCAGTGACCGCGACGGACGGCCCCGCGGAACGTGCCCGCCTGTGGGGTGCCCCAGACGAGGCAGGCGGCCGGGTGAGCGCCGACGGCGTCCAGCTCGCCGAGTGGCACCTGCTCGCCGGGGTCGGCGCGATGCTGGCCACCGGGCCTGTTCCGGCTGCGGAACTGGCTGGGATCAGGTCCGGTAGCGATGCGGCGCTGGCCTTCCTGCGCAAGCTAGTCGCCGATGGGCTGCTGCCATCCCCGCAGAGGTACCTCGCCGGGTTGCTCCGGCAGTTCCATCCGGTCATCCGGCGCGGGTGCGACCCGCTGCGCGCGGAGCTGACCGGGTGCGAGTTCCTTGGCGATCTGACCTCGGCGGTGCCCGCCAGCCGGGCGGCCGACGACGGGATGCGGCTGCTGCTGGACGACCTGGTAGCCGGGGTCGAAGCGTGCGGTACCCGCGAGGCGCTGGCGGTGCTACGCATCCTGGCTGTGGTGGCGACGCCCGCGGTGCGCCCGGCTTCGGCTGCGGCGGCCGAGCGGCTGGCCACCGACGGCGTGGAAGAGCCGACGTGGGCGGGTGATCTCGGTACCCCGGCGGTGGGCGAATGCTGCGGGTACGTCGATACGGCCGGTGGGCAGGAGACGGTCATTGCGGCGTTCGCGTATCCGGGGCGCAAGCCGCACGCTCTGGCGGTGCTGATCGACCACAATCGTGGCGGTGGGGTCAAGGACTGCTGGGTGAGCCGGGATCCCCGGCGGACCCGCCGGGACTACCGGCAGGTGGCCGACCGGCACGGCCTGGACTTCTTCGACTACCCGCCGGGTCACGCCCGGTCGGTGCTGGAACGCGCTCTGGACCATCAACCCTGCCCGGTCGCCGCCGACCAGGTCAAGGATGTGCGCGACTACCTGCCGCTGCTGTGGCAGCGGGCGGGGCTGCTGCCAACCGACGTTGGAGCGCCGGTGTTGCTGGCACCGGCACGGTCGGCATCGTCGCAACCAGTCCGGGCGGCTGGACGGACCGGTGGGCGGACCCCAGGGCCGAGGGTGCATCGACTGAAGGTGACGATGCGGGGCTCGAAACCACCGATCTGGCGCCGGCTGGAGGTCCCGTCCGACACCACCCTCGACGGGCTGCATCAGGTGATCCAGACCGGGTTCGGCTGGTACGGCGGCCACCTGTGGGTGTTCGAGACCCCGGACGGGGAGTACGGCCAGCCGGACGCGCAGTTGGGACATGTCGACGCCGCGACGGTCACCCTCGACGAGGTCGCGCCGGACGTCGGGGACCGGATCCGGTACGTCTACGACTTCGGCGACGACTGGCAGCATGACCTCGTCGTGGAGCAGATCGTGGCCGCTCAGCCGGGGGTGGCCTATCCCCGATGTACGGCCGGGCGTCGGGCCCGCCCGCCGGAGGACTGCGGCGGCATGTGGGTTTACCAGGACCTGCTGGCGGTCGTCGCCGACCCGGGTCACCCCGAGCACGCCGAAGCGCTGGACACCCTCAGGGCGACATCAGCGGCGGCGTTCGACCCCGCCCGGTTCGACCGGGACACGGTCAACGCGAGGCTGTCCAATCCGGCGGCGGGTTCCACGTCGCGGTTGTGGCTGTAGGAGGAGCGCAAAGATGGGTGTGGATGACGAGTTGGTCGAGCGGGTCCGGGCGCTGCGGGCGACGGGATGCACGGCCAAGCAGATCGCCCGGAACCTCGGGGTGCCCGCAGCGCGGGTGACGGTAATGGTGCGGGCAATCGCCGCCGAACAGGCAGCGGCGGCGGAGGCCGCGGACGGTCCGCGCCCGCTGGTCGGCTGCTGGGTCAGTCCGCAGTGGAGCGGCGGGCTGACCGTGGCCGGGCACCCGGAATGGCCGGATGTCGAGTTCGACCGGTCCAAGCTGCACGGCGGTCTGGCCAGCGTGCTGGTGGCGCGCGAGGACCGCCGTCGTCACCGCGTCGAGGTGTGCGGGTACCTGGTGGACACCCACTGTCTCGGGCTGAAGAACACCGTCGGGCCGAAGACGATGGCGACCGGTGCCCTGGATGCGTTCGTCGCCGACTACTTCGCCGCCCACGACGGGCCGCCGCTGCCCGTCGGGCTGGACCTCGTGCAGCACCTGGTGTTCGGCGCCATCGAGTACGCCCGAGCCTTGGGCTTCGAACCCCACCGGGACCTTGACCTGGTCGTGGATCATCTCGGGGAGTGGACCCCGCCCAGCGCGATCACCTTCGGTTTCCATGGCCAGCCGCTGTACTGCCAGGGGCCACGGGACAGCGCCACGGCGATCATGGCCACGCTCAACCGAACCGTCGGCCAGGGCAACTACCACTACGTGCTGCAGGCCCGCGGGTAACCGCCGCGGCGCGGCGACGGTACCTGGGCCCTACCGCCTGCGTGGGTGTGACGCCGGCAGCAGCGGGGACGCAGCCGTGGCCCGGTCGAGCTCGGCCCGGAAGGCGGTGTGCCGGGGGTAGCGGGCACGGACCCCGGCGATGTACGCGGTGGCGCCGGACGGGTCTCCGTCGAGCGTCAGTGATTCGGCGTAAGCGACGGCGAGGACGGCGACCCGCTGGTAGGCGCCCCGGTGCTTGTTGCTGACGACCGCGTCGATGCGCCGGTCGGCGACATCCCGGGCGACGGTGAGCCAGCGCTGGCGCTGGGCGGGAGTGCCTGGATGTTCGCGGCTACACCCGGCCAGCAGCGTGCTCAGCGCGAGCGTCCCGGCGTGCGGCCCGCCGGTCCCGGTCAGGTCGTCGGCCGGGTCGAAGTCATCGGAGTATCCGCCGTACCAGCGGTCAGCGGTGTCGATGGCGGCGAAGAGTCGTCCCAGGTGCGTGGTCTTGTCGGGCGCCGCTGGTGCGGTGGCTGCCAGCAGGTGCGGCCACACGACCGGGCCGGGGTGGGTGGGCTGGGACCAGCCGAGCGGGTCGGAGCCGGCCAGACGGTCGGCGGCGGCGTCGATCCGGCCGGCGAGCAGCAGCAGTTCGCAGGTGAGCCGGTCGGGCTCGGTACCGGCCCGGTCTGCCTCGGTGCTCAGCGTCGCATCCAGCGCACCCGCGGTCTGCGCGGCGGCGACGAGCGCCATTAGCCGCGGCCGGGTCGGGTGGGCACGCCAGGCGGTGTGGGTGGCGTCCAGCGCTCCGGCGGGGTCGCCGAGGCGCTGGTTGAGCATAGCGAGCCGGTCGGCGGCGTCGGCGGCGCGCTCGGCGGGGAAGCCGGTGACGGACAGGGCTTCCCGCGCCGCGGCGGCGGCGTCGGCCAGGCGACCGTCGCGAGTGAGCGCGTCAATCCAGTCCAGGTACGCGGTGGGCTGGTGGTCTCCTGGCCGGCGGGCCACGGGCCCGAGGCCGTCGGTGCCCGCGTGCCACACCGTGGCCTCGGTCAGCAGCCGTTGCCGGTCGCGGGCCCAGAATCCGCCGGTGTGCTCGGTGAGGATTTCGATCCAGCCCGGGAGGAAGCGTTCCAGGTCGGGCAGGTCACTGCGGCGGGTGTCGGCGATCGCCTGAAGGTTCAGGGAGCGTGCGCGGTGGCACAGGTCGGTATACCGGCGGTAGAGCACCCCGGCGCGTTCGGGCTGCGGAGTCGTCTCGTAGACGGCCCGAAGGTACCGGGCGACCGCCTCGGTGACATCCGTGTCGACCATGTCAGACGCGCTGGCCGGCCCGCAGAACGCGCCGACCTCCTCGTCGAGCCGGAAGGCGTCCAGCAGTCGACCGTAGGCGTTGCGGGCCAGATCCAGGTCACCGGCCAGGAACGCGTCGGCTGCCCCGGCGAACAGGTCGTCCATCTCGCCGGCCCACGATTCGTCGCCCCACGCCCGCTCCTCGTGCAGGTCGTCGTCCCAGCCCCAGCCCTCGAAGTACGCGCCGGAGCGGACCTGTTCGACGAACGCGTCGATGTCGGCGAGCAGGGCGCCCGCGTCAGGTACGGGCAGGCCCGATCCGCCTGGTGCGGCAGCTGTCGCCGGGAAGATCGCCAGGAATGCTGCCCGGTCGCGGGCAGCCAGCCGCTCGGCGTGCCCGATCAGGACCGCGCGGAGCTGTTCGGCTGGCAGGGCCGCCAGTCGAGAGTCCAGAACGGTCAGGAACTCCTTCAGCCCCTGCGGGCCGGGGTGACTTTGGCGTCCCATGACGACGATGGCATCCTTCGCGTGGCTCGGCTCGGGGTTGGATCCGTCATCCGAGCCAGAACCCGGGTGACGCGGCGCTGTCTTCGATTCCGGTGCCCGTTCAGGCTAGTCGGCGGCGGATCTCGTCAGCGAAGCCCGGTGCCCCGGATCGCGCGAGGGCGACCATGAGCCCGTCGGTGGTGGGTTCCCTTCGGTTTCCGCTGACCTGGTCGGCCAGGGTGGTCAGAACGAGGGTCGGGGTGAGGTCGAGCAGGTCGGGGAGGAAGTCGTCCGGGGAGATGATGTCCAGGCCGTGATCGGCCGC
>JAFGOK010000742.1 GCA_016926535.1 Micromonosporaceae bacterium
CGGAAGGTCGCCTCGCCATCCTCCACGGCGAGGACGCCAGCGAGGGTCATGGTCACTGAGATCCGCTCCCCCGGCAGGATGTTGCCGACCCGCAGGGTGAAGACGTCCGGCCGCTCCTCTTCGGCGATCGACGCCCGCTGGCCGGCGGCGATCGCCTCGTCGTAGGCCCGGCGCGCGGCACCGCGCTCCGCGAGGCTGGCCAGGACGACCCGGTCGGCGACGGCCATTCTCAGGCCGGTCACCGCGGACCGGTCCGGGAGCGGGAAGATGTAGGTCGCCTCGATTGGCCGGTCATTGACGTTGCGAAACTCCTGGGTCACCTCGACCCTGCTGGCCAGCCCAACGAGGTCCGCCCGGACGTCAAGGCGTTCCAGCGGCAGGTTGCCGTCCGGGGTCTGGAGCGCGCCGAACCCCGCTTGCTCACCGGGTGCTGCGCCCCGAGCCGCTTCGGCTGCGCTCATCGGCAAGATCCGCATGACCATGGGCAACTCCTTCGTCGTGGGGGCGCCGATGCGGTCTCCAGCGTCGACGACGGTGACGGAATGCTAGGAGCATGACACTGCGATTGCCGGATTGTTGTCAACGTCACTCTGGACGCGTCGCGGGCTACTCCTCGGTCGGGTCGGCTCTGGGCAGGCGGACCTCGGCCCGCAGCCCGGAATTGGGAAGCCCCGCGATGGTGTCGCCGAGGGCCACCTCCCCACCGTGCCTGCGCAGGATCCCCCGAACGATGGCCAGCCCCAGCCCAGTGCCCCCGTCGTCGCGGCCCCGGGCGTCGTCCAGCCGCGTGAACCGCTCGAAGACCCGGTTCCGGTCCGCCTCGGGAATGCCCGGCCCGTCGTCGGTGACGGCAAGGAGCTGGTTCGGCCGAGCCTCGGTGACCGTGACGGTCACCTGCCTCCTGGCATGGCGAACGGCGTTGTCTATCAGATTGATCACAACTCGGACGAGCTCTCCGACATCTCCCCGTATCCAGCAGCTCCCAGGGCTGTCGACCCTGACCGGAACGCGGGCGGTCGCGTACCGGGCCACGACGTCCCGCACCAGGGCATCAAGATCGATCAACTGAACCCGCTCCGGGGCCAGCCGCTCATCTCCCCTGGCCAGGATGAGCAGGTCGTCCACGAGCTGGGACAGCCGGTCGACGTCCAGCAGCAGATCCTCGGTCAGGCCACCGTGGTCCTCCAGCCTCGCGGCGACCTCCAGCTGTACCCGCATGCTGGCCAGCGGGCTGCGCAGCTCGTGGGCGGCATCCGCGACGAACGCCCGCTGCCGCTCCCTGGCCGAGGCCAGCCGGTCGAGCATGTCGTTGAGGGTCACAGCCAGCCGGTGGATCTCGTCGCCGGAGGCCGGCACCGGCAGCCGCTCCGTGGTCGCCGCGCCGGTGATGCGCTCCGCGCCGAGCCGCAGCGCCTCGACCGGTCGCAGCGCCGCGCCGGCGACCCGCCAGCCGACGATGGCGAGGAGGATGACCATCAGCGGGTAGAACCCCAGCAGGACTCTGCCGAGCAGGTCGACCCCGGTGTTCACATCGGACATTGGGCGCGCGACGATCACCGTCTGCAGCCCCCGGGACGTCTCAGCCTGGACCGTCACGACGCGCAGCAGCCCAGCAAGCCCGGCCCTGGAACCGTCGACCACCAGGACCTGACCTCCCGCTGCCCGAAGGATCTCCCGTTCCCGCAGCAGCGGGATCAGCCGGTCAGCGTTGGACGAGACGGCGACGACCCGGTGGTGGCTGTCGACGACCTGGACATACTGCCCTCCCGAGACCGGCAGGGGTTGGGGCGCTTCCCCCGCCTCGATGAGCCTTGCCACCTCGTTGCCGGTGTCGCGGGCGTCCTGCGCCACCGATCTCAGGATCACGTGGTTGAGCACGGCGATCAGGATCAGGAACCCGACCCCGAGGCCGATCGCCAGGCCGGTGGTCCCCAGCAGAATCAGCCGGGCCCGGACCCCCAGCGGCCGGTAGCGCAACCGGGCCAGCGGGATCACCCGGCGCAACCGGGCCAGCGGTACCTTCATGGCGCTGTCAGCCGGTATCCGGCTCCACGCACGGTTTCCAGCAGATCCTTCCCAAGTTTCCGCCGGAGGTAGCCGACGTAGACCTCGACCGCGTTCGGCGCCGTCTCAAAGCTGGCGTCCCAGACGTGGTCGAGCAGCTCGGTCTTGGAGACGACCTCCCCAGGGCGGCGCATGAGGTACTCCAGCAGGGCGTACTCCCGGACGGTGAGGCTGACCTCGGTGCCGGCCCGCGCAACGCGCCGGGACGCTGGATCGAGGGTCAGCGACCCGACAGCCAGGACGCTGGGACGCTCGGGAGCCCCTCGACGCAGCAGCGCGCGCAACCTCGCCAGCAGCACGACGTAGGAAAACGGTTTGGTCAGGTAGTCGTCCGCCCCGCAGTCCAGGCCATCTGCCTGGTCGTACTCGCCGTCCTTCGCCGAGAGCATCAGGACGGGTAGCCAGTTGCGCTCCGCCCGCAGCGCCTGGACCACTCGGTACCCGGAGAGCCTGGGCAGCATGACGTCCAGGATCATCGCGTCGTACTCCCCATGCAGGGCGAGGTCCAGGCCGGTAGCGCCGTCCGCGGCGACATCCACCGCGAACCCCTCGGCCTGCAACCCCCGTCGCAGGGCCCTCGCCAGCCGCTCCTCGTCTTCGACCACCAGCAGTCGCACGACGACCAGCCTCGCACGGCCCGGCCGGCGCCCGGCGGCCGGTCTCAGCAATGGCACAGGCTCACGGGGGTCGACCGGCAGGGCCTCCCGCCCTCTCAGGAAGGCCACAGCGACCCCGCCGCACGATAGCTGTCAGGAGGTGCACAGACATGTCAGTTTTCACCAGACGCCCAGGACTGCGCTGGCTGGTTCCGGCCGGGATCACGACGATGGTGTTCGGCCTCGGGGCGGTGACCACCATGGTCACGGCCGCGGCCGACCCGGCGCTCCCGGAGCGAAACGCGGCACAGCTGCTGGTCGATGTGCAGAATTCCATGGTCAACAGTCTTTCCGGAACGGTGGTCGAACGCGCTGACCTCGGCCTGCCCTCGCTGCCCTCGATCGGCGGCTCGGGCAGCACCGACCTGACGTCCCTGCTCAGCGGCAGCCACACACTGCGGGTCTGGATCGCTGGGCCGGACAAGGCCAGGGTGGCGCTCCTCGGGACCCTCGGCGAAACCGACATCATCGTCAACGGCCGGGACGTGTGGATCTGGGACAGCAAGGCCAACTCAGCGACCCATCAGGTGCTCCCAGCGGACCCGGGCGGCAAGAGCATCGGCTCCGCGATCCCCAGCCTCGTGCCGACCAACCCCCAGGAGATCGCTGAGCGGGCACTGGCCGCCATCGGCCAGACCACCGTGGTCAGCACAGCCGGGACGGCGAAGGTCGCCGGCCGGTCCGCCTACGAGCTCGTCCTGGCGCCCCGCGACACCGAGTCCCTGGTCGCGCAGATCCGGATCGCGATCGACTCGGAGCACCACGTGCCGCTACGGACCCAGGTCTACGCCAAGGGCTCCGATTCCCCCGGCTTCGAGGCCGCCTTCACCCAGGTGACCTTCGAACGCCCGGATGACGCCCAGTTCCGGTTCAACCCGCCGGAGGGAACGACCATCGAGGAGCCCTCAGCAGCTGCGAGTTCCCCCGCCGACCGCGCGGGCTCCGCAGCGGGCACCGGCGCCGACCGGGCCGCGACCCGACCGGTCGTCATCGGAACCGGCTGGACCTCAGTCCTGGTCACGCGGTACTCCGGAGCGGTCGACCGGGCTGCCGGCCAGCAGCCGGCCGACAGCACTGGTCCTGGCTCAGCAGAGGCGGGCCAGATCGCCTCGATCCTGTCGAGCCTTCCCAAGGTCAACGGTTCGTGGGGAAGCGGACACCTGCTCAGCGGCAAGCTATTCTCTGTCTTGATCACCGAAGACGGTCGGCTGCTCGCCGGAGCGGTCTCACCAGAACGACTCACCACGGTCGCTGCCGATCCGGCCGCGGCGCTGAAGGAAACCAAGTGACGCCGACGACTGACGCCGGACCACCATCCGATCACCTCGCCGCAGCAAGCCGCGGGCTGAGCAAGCGGTTCGGCCGGCAACTCGCGGTCAACGGGATCGATCTCGCGGTACCCAGAGGATCGGTCTACGGCTTCCTCGGCCCTAACGGTTCCGGCAAGACGACGACGATCCGGTTGCTGCTCGGGCTGATCCGCCCGACCGCCGGCAGCCACAGCATCCTCGGGCGCCCCATGCCGGAAGCGACCTCGGTCGTCCTGCCCAGGGTGGGGGCGCTGGTCGAGGGACCGGCGTTCCACCCGTACCTGTCCGGGCGGGACAACCTGCACCGGCTGGACGCCGCCGACCGCACGGCGGACCCGGCGACTGCCAACCAGCGGGTCGACGCGGCACTGGACCGCGTCGGCCTGCTGGCCGCCGCCATCAAGCGCTACCGGGCGTACTCCCTGGGCATGCGCCAGCGGCTCGCCCTCGCGGCGACGCAGCTGGCCCCGCGGGACCTGCTGATCCTGGACGAGCCGACGAATGGGCTCGATCCCCAGGGCACCAGGGAGGTCCGATCGCTGATCACCAGCCTGGCAGCCGACGGCGCGACGGTCATGCTGTCGACTCACCTGCTGTCAGAGGTCGAGCAGGTGTGCAGCCACGTCGGCGTGATGCACGTCGGCAAGCTCGTCGCGCAGGCCCCGCTGGCGCAGCTGCGCGAGCAGACGGTCACCCGGGCCCGGGTGACCACCGACCGCCCGGAGGCGGCAGCGACGGTGCTACGGGACCTCGGCCTGACCGAGGTCACAGCCAGGCCAGGGGAGGCCGCCGGGATCATCGACGGGACGCCCCCAGAGAAGATCGTCGCCGAGCTGGTCCACGCTGACGTCCCGGTCCGGGGCTTCACGGCGACCGCACCGAACCTTGAGGACGTCTTCGTCGCGCTCACCGGGGAGGGCTTCGATGTCAGTGACTGAGACGGCGACCGGGACAGCGTCCGCGACGGCGGTGCGCGGGTCGAGCCGCCCGCTGCTGGCCGCCGTTGACCAGCGCCGGCCGAGTACCCGCTTCCTGCGGTCGGAACTGTGGCTGATCTTCGGCAGGCGCAGGAACTGGGCAGGCCTCGCTCTCCTTGCCTCGGTTCCGATCATCATCGCGGTCGCCATCAAGATCTATTCATCGGACGGCGGTGGCGGTGGCGGACTGAACTTCTTCAGCTCGATCACCGACAACGGCCTGTTCGTCGCGCTGGCCGCGCTGATGGTCGAGCTTCAGCTGTTCCTGCCGATCGCCGTCGCCTCGATCTCCGCAGACTCCCTTGCCGGGGAGGCCAATCTCGGGACCATGCGCTACCTGCTCTCGGTGCCGGTGCTGCGGTCGCGGCTGCTGGCGGTCAAGTTCGCCGCGATCGTCATCTTCACCTTCACCGCGACCCTGCTCGTTGCCGTGACCGGCATGCTGATCGGTCTGGTGCTCTTCGGCGGCGGATCGATGGTCTCGCTGTCGGGGACGGCCCTGCCGTTCGGTACCGCGCTCGTGCGGGTGCTGCTGGTGTGCGTCTACCTCACGATCGAGCTCTGCGCCCTCGGCGCGATCGGGCTGTTCGTCTCGTCCCTGACGGAGCAGCCGATCGGCGCGACGATCGCCGTCATGATCGTCATGATCATGAGCTCCATTCTGGGGACGATTCCCGCCCTGGACTGGCTGGCCCCGTACCTGTTCACCAGTCACTGGTTCGACTTCGGGGAACTGCTGCGCGATCCGATCGATTTCGGCGGAGCGGCCCGGGACGGCGTACTCAATGCCCTGGCATACACCGCCATCTGCTACTCGGCGGCCTGGGCCAGATTCACCGGGCGGGACATCACCGGCTGAGGCGAGGCCGCCCCTGCGGCGCAGGCGGCGCAGGGGGCCGTGGGCTGGCCGCCCCTGCGGCGCAGGCGGCGCAGGGGGCGGCCAGCCCGTGACGTCAGTACTGCGAGCAGGGGCAGTCCGTCATCAGCGCCCGGACATTGTTGACGTAGGACCAGTTCGGGATGCCGCTGGTCCCCTTCGTCGGGTCGACGGCTCCGGCCCCGGCCTGGTAGCCGGAGATGACGGCGTTGAGCAGGCCTTCGGCCCCCTCTGCCGTGACGTCGTAGAGGCCGTCGTAGTACACGTCACCCATGTATTTGATCAACCAGGCGAGATACTGGCCGCCCAGCATGATGTTGCCGTCGAAGGTATTGGCGTTCCAGGACGTCCCGAACCGGTCGTTCATCCAGGTCGCGGTGTTGGGCATCACCTGCATGGTGCCCATCCCGCCGTCGCAGGCCAGGATCGCCGACTGCCAGCCGCTCTCCTGCCAGGCCACCGCCTTGAGGAGGGCCAGGGGCACCCGCAGCTCGGGAGCACTCGTCTTCCAGTACGTGTGGGTCGAGACGGTCTCCAGCTTCGCCCTGACCTGGGCCTTGGTCGAGGTCGGGCCGGGGTACGTCGGGCAGTTCCCGGTCGCGGTGGCCGTGGCGGCCGGCGCTGGAGCGACCGGTTCGGTGACCGGCCGTTTGCTCGGCACGATCGACCGCTTCGGGCTGGCGGATCTGCGGCTGGGCGACGGTGAGGCCGGGGCACTCGACGCCGCGGGACTCGGTGAGGTTGATGGTTCAGCCGTCTCGGAAAGCTCCGGGACGGCAGCGCCGGCCGTCGGGCGGTCCGTTTCACTCGCCAGCCCGCTCGGGGCCGGATCGTCCCCGGAGAAGACCAGGACGGCCGCGAACACCAGCCCAGCCACCAGCGCGACGGCCACCCCGCCCAGAATCCAGGCTCCCCTGCGGTAGCCGAGCCCCTCGACGGGCTCGGGAGGCTCCACCGGCTCGACCGGCTCGAACCGCAAGACCTCGCCGAAGTCGACGGTGGCATCCCCCCTGTCCGGCTCGCCGCTGTCCTCAGTCCAATCGTTCGTGCCCCGATGTTGCCGCACTACCCCTCCCCGCCTCGTCGGACACAGGCCTTTCTCCCGATACTCGGGCAATCGATGACTGAGGATACCGGCGCCACTCCACCCCCCGCTGTCCCACGATGATCGCTGACCCGGGAAGATGGACCAATGCCATCCCGCACTGATCTTCGCAACATCGCCATCATTGCCCACGTCGACCACGGAAAGACCACCCTGGTTGACGCGATGCTGCGCCAGGCCGGCGCCTTCCGCGCCAGGGCGGAGGTCACCGATCGGGTGATGGATTCCATGGATCTTGAGCGGGAAAAAGGCATCACCATCCTTGCGAAGAACACCGCCGTTCGGTACGCGCGCCCCGGGGAATCCACAGTCACGATCAACATCGTTGACACCCCGGGACACGCCGACTTCGGCGGAGAGGTCGAACGTGGGCTGACCATGGTCGACGGAGTGCTGCTCCTCGTCGACGCCAGCGAGGGGCCGCTGCCGCAGACCCGGTTCGTCCTCCGCAAGGCGTTGACGGCGCGGCTCCCCATCATCCTGGTCATCAACAAGGTCGACCGGTCGGATGCCCGCATCTCCGAAGTGGTTGACGAGACCTACGAATTAT
This sequence comes from Micromonosporaceae bacterium, assembly GCA_016926535.1. GTDB lineage: Bacteria > Actinomycetota > Actinomycetes > Mycobacteriales > Micromonosporaceae > JABDRL01. The sequence goes on from JAFGOK010000742.1 coordinate 7,540, forward strand.
TCCTTGATCTTGACGCGGAAGATGAGCA
>JAFGOK010000743.1 GCA_016926535.1 Micromonosporaceae bacterium
CGCCCTCGACGACTTCGTCCGCACCCACCCGCTGGCCGTCGCCCGCCGGAGCGACGTCGCGATGCGGCACATCCTGCACGCCGATCCGGTCCGCCGCTCGCTGACCTGTGCTGCTGGGGTCCCCAGGGGGACCGCCGTACGGCTGGCCTCCGCGGACACCGCGTCCCTGATCGCCGCGACCGACCGGGGATGCGTCGAGGCCCTCGCCCAACTCCGGGGCAGCCCGCCCCTGGCCCTGCTGGTCTTCAGCTGCGCCGCCCGGCGCGCGGTCCTCGGGCAGCAGGGAATCGTTGCGGAATCGGAACTTCTGCGACAGCGCGCGGGCAGCGCCGCAGTAGGAGGGTTCTACACCTATGGAGAGATCGCCCGGACACGAGGAGTCAATGGGTACCACAATCAGACGACCGTCGTTCTGACGCTGAGCTGACCCATGGCAGCTGACACCGCACCCAGCTCCTCGTGGACCACCTCGCAGCTGGTCGAGTTCCTGTCGGTCCTATCGGGACAGACGGACGAGAGCAGCACGTTGTATGCGGCTGTCGAACACATCCTGGAATCGCTGGACGCCGAAGTGGGGGTGCTGTTCAGTCGCCGCACCGCCCCGACCGTCATCGGACTCGACGCCGCAGACCCGCGGATCGACACCATCGTCACCGCAGCGAGACGCGGGGCGGACACCGTCACCGTCGCAGGCCTCGGACACTGCAGCATGGCCTCGATCGCGCTCGACGTCGGGGTCGATGATCTGCGCCTGTTCGTCGCCCGTCTCGGTCACGAGGCGTTCGTTCCCGAGGAAATGCTGCTGCTGCGCGGCATGGCGCGGGTGCTCAACCTCGCTTTGCGCCCGCTACGCATGCTGGTCACCCTCAACGAGCGCCAGCGGGTGCTGGAGCAAATCTTCCTGGTCCAGCGGGCGATCGCCAACCGGGCCCCGCTGCCGGAGGTCTTCGACATCGTCACCAAGGGGACACTGGGCCTGCTCGGCAGCGAGCTGGCCATGCTGTACCTGGTCGAGCAGGGCATCCTCATGCTGGCCTCGGTCAGCGCCGTCGACGAGAAGTACCGCCCCCCCGAGTGGCCCATCCAGCTGCGTTCCAGCATGGCCAGGGCCGCGTACTCCAGCGGTACCCTCCAGCGCACCGACGACTACCCCAGCTCCGCATTCGCCAACCCCTATCTGGTGAATCTCGGCGCCAACGCGGCCATGGCGGCGCCGGTCCGGGAGAACGGCGTCGTCGTCGGATGCCTGATGATCATGTCCTTTCGATCCGGACACACGTACACGGACGTTCAGGAACAGACCATGCTGACGTTCGCAGACCAGCTCAGCACGGCGCTTTCGGACGCGAAGACGGTGGCGACCGCCCAGCACGCGATCCGGGATCCAGTCACCGGCCTGCCCAACCGGGTGTTCTTCCTCGACCGCCTGGAGCAGACGATCGCCCGGGGCGTCCCTGCCCACGTCCTCTTCCTCGATCTGGACCGCTTCAAGTACGTCAATGACACCTACGGGCACGCCGCAGGAGATGACCTGCTGCGCCACGTCGGCCGCCGGCTGCGCGAGTGCCTGCACAGCGGTGACTGCCTGGCTCGGTTCGGAGGGGACGAATTCGCCGTCCTGGTCGAGAACGGCGAATACCTCGACCTGCGACGGCTCGGCCGGCGCATGCTCGTCGCCCTTCAGGCGCCGTATCCGCTCGACCAGGTTGAGGGCAATGTTGGTGCCAGCATCGGCATCGCGGAGTGCGCCGAGGGCGCCACCGCCGGGGACGTGCTCCGGGACGCTGACACGGCGATGTACCACGCCAAACGCGCCGGGGGCAACCGGGTCGTCGTCTTCGAGCCGTCCATGCACACCGTGCTCGTCGAACGGGCGAATCTGGAGACCGACCTGCGTCGAGCCCTCGAAGCCGACCAGTTGTTCCCGATGTTCCAGCCCATCTGCGACCTCCGCGACGGGCGCATCCGCGCAGCGGAAGCCCTCCTCCGCTGGCGGCATCCGATCCGCGGCATGATCAGCCCGGACAGTTTCATCCCACTGGCCGAGGAAACCGGCCTCATCGTGCCGATTGGACAGATGGTTCTGCGAGCGGCCTGCGAACATGCCGCGGAATGGCCTCCGCCGCCCCCCGGCCATGCCCCGCTGGGGATATCGGTCAACCTCTCCGGACGGCAACTCCAGGATCCCTACCTGGTCTCCGACATCCGCCACGTCCTCAGCGCGACCGGCCTCGCCCCCGGGCGGCTCCTGCTGGAGATCACCGAGAGTACCCTGATCGGCGACCACCGCGGGGCGTCCGACCGGCTCAGGGAGATCAAGAACATCGGGGTCCGCCTGGCTATCGACGATTTCGGGACCGGATACTCCTCGCTGTCCTACCTCCAGCGTCTCCCGATCGACACACTGAAGATCGACCGCTCCTTCGTCGAGGGCATCACCGCTGGCTGGCAGGGGCAGGCCCTGCTGCACACCATCGTCCAGATGGCCGGGACGCTGTCCATGGCCGCCGTCGGTGAGGGCATTGAGACCGAGGAGCAACTGGCCGGTCTGCGGACCCTTGGCTGCCGGCTCGGCCAGGGTTTCCTGCTCGCCCGGCCGATGACCTCCCAAGAGCTGTCCCGGTGCCTGGCCAGCCAGGATGCCTGCCAGCGTCGCCGGGAACCGGATGATTCCCAGGCCACAGCGTCCCCTTATCAGAAGCAGGGAACAGTCGTTGGCGGCCGTAGCCAGACCAGTCTCTGAACGGCGGCAGGTATCATCCGGTCAATGTCCAGTTCTTCGACCTTGATTGCCCATCGGTACCGGCTGATACGACAGCTCGGCAGCGGCGGCATGGGCCGAGTCTGGCTTGCCCACGATGTGAAACTCGACCGCAGGGTCGCTGTCAAGGAGATCATCCCTCCGCAGGGGCTGAGTGACCGCGAACGCACCGAGATCCGCCTCCGCACCCTGCGCGAGGCACGCACCGCCGCCAGCCTGAGTCATCCCAACGTCGTCCGGGTCTTCGACACGATGAACATCGACGATCAGCCATGGATCGTCATGGAATACGTCCTGTCCAGATCGCTTCAGGAAGTGATCGACGCCGACGGCCCGATGTCGCCCTTCCGGGCGGCCGACATCGGACTGGCAGTACTGGCAGCGTTGCGCACCGCACACAAGGCCGGGGTGCTCCACCGGGACGTCAAGCCGGGCAACGTGCTGCTCGCCGATGACGGCAGAGTCGTGCTGACCGACTTTGGGCTGGCGACCTTCGACGGGGACCCCCAGGTGACCAGGACCGGAATGATCTTGGGATCCCCGCAGTACATCGCGCCGGAACGGGCCAGCCAGGGGCTGTCCCTTCCGGAATCGGACCTGTGGTCGTTCGGTGCCACGCTGTATGCCGCGGTGGAGGGGCGCGCCCCGTACGCCAGGGCCAATGCCATGGCCACCCTGACCGCGCTGATGACCGAAGAACCGGATGCCGCCCCCCATGCCGGGCCGCTGGCCCCGGCCCTCGAAGCCCTGCTGCGCAAGGACCCGGCCAGGCGGCCGTCCGCCGAGACCGTGGAACGTCTGCTGCGCAGGGTCATCGCGAGGTCACCGGCGGACGCCAGGGCCGCACTGCGAGCACCGACCGCTGCCCGCCCGATGGTAGTCATCACACCGAAACTCCAGCGCCCAGCGGCCACAGATCAGGCCCAGGCCCAGATCCAGGCCCAGCTCCAGGCCCGCCAGTCCGCCGGCAACCATCCGACAATCCCGGCGCAGACCAGCAGATCAGCAGCGGAGCACCTCCCCGCCAGCGGCCCTGGTGGGGTTGGTGCGGCTGGTAGGGCTGGCGGCGCCGGTACGGCTAGTGGGGCCGGTGGGATCGGCGCACCCGCAGGAACGGGCGGTGAGCGGCGAGCAGCGGAAGTACAGCCAGCATCCGGCATCCCGCCCGCCGAAGGCCAGGCAGCAGCCCCTGCCGCAGAAGACCAGACGATGATCGTCAACGTCGACGGGACCCCTCCGACCCGCTTCGGGCGGACGAAGGAATCCACCACGATCGCGGAGTCACTGCCCCACCCGGCCTCCGAGTGGTACCGGCATCGAGCGGTCCGATACGCCGCCGCAGGCCTGGCCGTCGCCGCACTGCTGGCCTTCCTCGCCACCGTCGTCGACTCCAGCGGGGACGACCATCGGTCGCCCGGAGCCACCGGCACCAGCGCCTCGCAGGCCGCCGCGAGCGGCTCAGTCGGCTCCCAGACCGGTGGTTCCTCCCCGTCGCCCTCCCCCACCGCGTTCACGCTGCCGTCCGGGTGGGTCATGCACGTGGATTCCACCGGATTCCAGGTGGCGATCCCGCAGGGCTGGTCCTGGTACCGCAGTGGCTCGATCGTGCGGTTCAAAGACCCCCAGGGCGGGCGGGAACTGGCCATCGACCAGACTGACCATCCCAAGGCCGACCCGGTCGCCGACTGGACGAACCAGGAGAGCCAGCGTCGCTATCGCATGCGCAGCTACCAGCGAGTCAAGATCGAAAAGGTCGAGGGCTTCTTCCTGGCCGCCGCCGATTGGGAGTACACCTACGCCAACGGCAGCGGCACGCCGCTGCACGTCAACAACCGAGGATTCGTCACAGGCCAGGACCACGCGTATGCGATCTTCTGGCTGACCATCGAGTCCAAGTGGCAGGAGAACCTCGACACCCTGGCAATCATCACCGCGAGTTTCCGCCCGGCGACCTAACCAAGCGGGGCGGGTCGCCACCGATCGGACCTCTCAGCGGCTGACCCACCCCGCCGCTCAGATTAGGTCGCCGGGAGCAGGTTGGCCGCGAGTACGATAGCCAGCAGCACGCCGACGATGACGCGGTAGCCGGCGAACCAGCTCAGCGAGTTGTGCGCGACAAATCGCAGCAACCACGCGATTGAGGCATAGGCCACCACGAAGCTGACGACCGTCCCGACAAGCAGAGCGGGCACCCCGACGGCCTCGCCGCCGAGCGCGTCCTTCAGCTCGAAGATTCCGGCTCCCACCAGGGCAGGGATACCAAGGAAGAACGACATCCGGGTCGCCGTCACCCGGTCGAGGTCGCGCAGCAGGCCGACGGAGATCGTCGCGCCCGACCGCGAGACCCCGGGAATCAGCGCCAGGCACTGTGCCAGACCGATGATGAGCCCGTCGGTGATGGTCACGTCCCGCTCACCCCGCTGCTGCGGCCCGACCATCTCGGAGAACACCATGACGCCGCTCCAGACGATCAGTGCGCCAGCGACCCACCACAGGCTCCTCAGCGGTCCGGTGATGAGATCCTTGCCGAGGATGCCGACGATGCAGATGGGGATGGCGCCGACCAGGATGGACATCCCGAACCGGTACTCGAAGGTCTGCCGCCCCTGCGCTGAGACCAGGCCGGAGCAGACCCCCCGGGTCATCATCCAGATATCCTTCGCGAAATAGATGAGGACTGCCGCGATTGCCCCGATCTGGATAACCGCGGTGAAGCCGGTGACCGCCGGATCGTCGACCTGCAGGCCCAGCAGCTTCTCCACAATCGTCAGATGTCCCGTCGACGACACCGGGAGGAACTCTGTGACCCCTTCGACCGCGCCCAGCACGATCGCCTGCAAGATGTTCATAATTCCTTTCCCACGTCTCACGCCCCAACGGGATCCGCCCAGGCTCGCATCCGCCTGCCCTGAGGCGCCAGCTGGCCGGGCAGCGCAACGCGAAGAGGTACCCGCCAGAGACCCGTCTCCGACAACGAACGTCGCAACTGTAGTGATGTGGCCGGAAGGGAGATCGCCGACCCCCGCGCTTGTTTCAAGCGAGATCACAGTGACGCCCGGGTATGGTGTGACCGTCTCACCGGCAACCGCACCGTATCGTGTGGCCATGCAGCAGCGACCGCTCGGCCGAAGCGGTCTGGCGGTCTCCCGGCTGGCCCTCGGCACGATGACCTGGGGACGTGACACTGACACCGACGAGGCCGCCGCGCAACTGAAGACGTTCTGCGACGCCGGGGGCACACTAATCGACACGGCGGACGTCTACTCCGAGGGCGAGTCGGAGACGGTCATCGGCAGCCTGGTCAACCGGCTCGTCCCGAGAGAGGACCTGGTAATCGCCACGAAGGCCGGTCTGCGCCCGGGAACCGATCGGCGCCGGGACACCTCGCGGCGGCATTTGCTGGGTGCACTGGACGCCTCGCTCGGCCGGCTGGGGATCGACGACATCGATCTGTGGCAGGTCTACGGCTACGATGCCAGGACGCCGCACGAGGAGACCCTCGCGGCGCTCGACCATGCCGTCTCCTCCGGCCGCGCCCGGTACATTGGCCTGTCAAACTACACCGGATGGCAGATCGCCCAGGCTGCGACCTGGCAGGCGGCCTGGCCCGGCAGGGCACCGCTGGTCTCGGCACAGATGGAATACTCCCTGCTGGAGCGAGGAATCGAGCGCGAGGTCCAGCCGGCGTGCATCGCGATGGGGCTCGGCATGCTGCCGTGGTCGCCCCTCGGACGCGGGGTGCTGACCGGAAAATACCGCAATGGGGTCCCGGCTGATTCCCGAGCCGCCTCGCCCCACTTCGAGCCCTTCATCGCCCCCTTTCTCGACGACCGGTGCGCCGGCATCGTCGAGGCGGTCGCGACTGCGGCAGACGGGCTGGGCGTTTCGTCCCTCGCCGTAGCCCTCGCCTGGGTTCGGGACCGGCCCGGCGTCGTCGCCCCCATCCTGGGGGCTCGCACGTCGGCACAGTTGCTGGAAGCTCTGGCCTCCGAAACGGTGACCCTGCCGTACGAGATCCGTGCGGCCCTCGACGACGTCTCTGCCGCCTCGATGGGGTACCCCGAGCAGCAAGTATGAGATCGGGGCGTCCGGGGGTCCTTTTGGACGCCCCGAACAGCCGCCAAGCCCTCTCCGGCGGCGCTGGCCGACGTCCGGCGGCGCTGGCCGACAATGCGGGCTCGGCGTACCGAAAGTGTCCGAAAACCTGGTGCCGGCGAGAGGAGAAGGGCAGGATCGTGAGCCATGGACTACGAATACGCGCCGCTGCGGTTGCCCTCCAATGTCGATCGGCTGACCGCCACGGCGCAGCTGACGATCCAGGCCGAATACTCCGGTTGGGAGCTGACCCGGGTGCGTCTCTTCCGGGACGGGACCCGCAAGGTGGTGCTTCGCCGGGTCGTCACCGGTGAGCCGCAACCGGGCCTTTCGTACTAGCGCTCCCTGCCAGAGCACCAGCCGCCAGCGGCGCACCCGCATGCCAGTGCGGGCGCTATCCCATGCGGGTACCATGCCATGCGGGTGCCATCGTGCGGGGGCTATCTGGTGCGGTCATGGACCTCCACGCCACTGCCCGAAACAGGGTCCAAGGACGCGTGCTCGTCGACTCGATCAATGAGTCGGTCATTGGGGCCGAGACTGAACGGGCCCGTGGCATCAGTGCCCTCATACTGTTCGGGGCTGAGGGCTGACGTGACCTCCGCGACCACGACCACCCCGTCCAGTGGTTCCAGCTCGGGAATGTCGAGGGCCCCCAGGGATCCGTCGCCCAGCTGCATCAGCTCGATGACGGCCTCTCCAACCGAGTCGACACTCACGTCCTGCGCGGCCTCCGCGTCACCGGCCGCGGCCCGCCGCGCCGTGTCAGCCAGCCGGAGCAGGGCATCGACGCTGGGTACCATGTAGTCCCGCCGCTGCCGAACCGAAATCACGTGCGGATGCGGATCACTCGGCTCCCCGGCATCCGACGACGAGTTGTAGTGCCGATCGGCTTCCTCGGGATCAAGTGCCTCGACATCCCAGGGCGTCACCTCGCCGAAGATATCGAGAAGCAGTTCGTCATACTCGTACGAGGCATTGTTCAGCTCTACGTACGCGCGCCATACCTGATCGTCATCAGCCCGACCGTCGGCGGCCTTGACCGCCCCCAGATGCGCGCGGGCGGCGACGATCACTCGGTCGAGTGCGGCGTCCAGCTCAGCATGCCGCTCGGTCATGGTGGTAGCTCCCTTTCGCCGATGGTCGAGACGGGGTGTCAACAGGCGCGTAGAAACCGGTCGAGTACCCGCACGCCGAACTGTAGTCCTTCGACTGGTACGCGTTCGTCGATGCCGTGGAACAGCGCGCTGAAGTTGAGGTCAGCCGCCAACCGTAGCGGAGTGAACCCGAAGCACCGCATGCCGAGTCGAGAAAACGCTTTCGCGTCGGTCCCGGCGGACAGCATGTACGGAACGGGAACGGCCCCCTGATCCTCAGCGAGCAGCGCGGCACGCATCGCCGCGACCAGCGGACCGTCAAAACTCGTTTCGATCGGAGGCTGCCGGTCAACATACTCGATCGTGAGGTCCGGCCCGATCAGTGCCCGAAGTTGCTGCTCGAAGACCTCATCCTGACCGGGCAAGATGCGACAGTCGAGCGTCGCCGAGGCGCGGGCGGGTACGACATTGTCCTTATACCCCGCGTCCATTCGGGTAGGATTCGCCGTATTGTGCAGGGTCGCGCCGATCAAAGGAGCGACCTGGCCGAGCCGGTCAAGGACGGTCTCTGGCCGCACATCCACCGGATCGAGCCCCAGAGCCTGGGCCGCCTCGGCGAG
>JAFGOK010000170.1 GCA_016926535.1 Micromonosporaceae bacterium
GCGGTTCTCCTCGCTGTTGATGGCCGAGGGATCCGGCTGCGTGTGCGCTCCCAGGCGCAAACGCAGGGTCACCACCCGCGTCGCAGCCTCGACCAGACGCTGCCGGGGCAGCGATCCGGATGCCAGACCGTCGAGCAGTCCCTGATGGGCCTTGGCCAGATTCGGCGGCATCAGGAGCAGATCGTTGCCTGCGACCAGGGCGCGAACGGCGGCTTCGCCCACTGACCACTGCTTGGCTGGCTCCATGTTGAGCGAGTCGGTGACGACGACCCCGGTGAAACCCAACTCGCCCCGGAGCAGGTCAATGAGCACCTTGCTGGAGAACGAGGCGGGGACCCCGGGATCGACCGCCCGCACGTCGAGGTGACCGGACATGATGACCCCGGCCTGAGCCTTGATCCCCGCGGCGAACGGCACCAGGTCCGTCTTGCCCAGCGCCTCCCGGCTCTGGCTCAGGACCGGCAACTTGGTGTGGCTGTCCGTGGTGGTCTGCCCGTGGCCGGGGAAGTGCTTGAGGGTCGCGGCCACGCCGCTGCCCTCCAGACCGCGGACGGCCGCAGTGATCTGGTCGGCGACGGCCTTCGGATCCGACCCGAACGACCTGGTCCCGATCACACCCCCGGGGCGATTTGCCACGACATCGGCCACCGGGGCGAAGTCGACGTTGACCCCCATGGCCGCGAGATCTGTCCCAGCAGCCGACCAGGCCCGCTGCGTGACGTCCAGATCGTTGCCAGCACCGAGCCCCATCGCGGTCGGCAACTGGGCGATCCCTTCCTTGATCCTCAGCACGGTCCCGTGCTCCTGATCGGTCGCCACGAGCAAGGGAGCTTTGACCGGAAGCGTCGCAGCAGCCGTCTGCAGGCCAGTGGTCAGGCGCCTGACCTGCTGCGGTGACTCGACGTTGGTGGTCTTGTTGGTCCCGGCCGTCGGGTCGTCGGCGCTGGAGCTGACGAGAATCAGCCCGCCGAGGCGATAGTCGGTAATCATCTCTGCGGCCGTATCGACTCCGGCATATCTCCGGTTCGCCGTCTTGGAGGCGTTCGTGATGGTGGTGGCGTTGTTGCCGTAGGCGTACGGCATCAGGACCTGACCGACCAGATCCTCGTCGCTCATGGCCGCGACGATCCGGGCGGCCTGCTGGGCGTCGTCCTCCCCGCCAGTCGGGGACGGGCCACTGGCGGCTTTCGCCGGAGGGCAGCCATGCACCGTGCAGCCGGCCCGAACCGCGACGAACGTCAATACAGCAGCTGCCGCCACGACCAGGATGACCACGACCATCGTCCGTCGATACACGTTCCCACTCAACCAGGTGGTCGCACGTCATGCCAAACCATCGGGGCGGCCGATTCGTCACTTCCGGCGCGGCCTGGCAGCAGATCCATGAGGCACGCCCTAGCCCACCCTGGTCAGCAAGGTGATGGGGACACCGTCGCTGGCGTGCCGATACGGTTCGAGCTCCACATCCCAGGCTCCGCCGAGCGCCCGGTCGAGAGCATGCGCCAGCTGTTCATATCCCCTGCTGGAGGCGACAATGGCGCGCAGCCGGTCCTCCGGCACCTGGATGTCGCCATTTGCGCTGGTCGACGCACGGAACAGCCCCCTTCCGGGGACGAACATGAATCGCTCTCCGTCGACTCCAGGGCTGGGCTCCTCTGTCACCTCGAACCGGATCATCGGCCACTGCCGCAGGGCCGCAGCAAGATCAGCCCCCGTTCCAGGCTGCCCGGTCCAGGTCATCTCCGCCCGGCGCGCGGACGGCTCGACGGGTTGCGTGGTCCAGTCGAGCCTGATTGGGCAACCCAACACGCGCGCGATGGCCCACTCGACGTGTTGACACACGGCGAGTGGGGTCGAGTGGACATAAACGACGCCACGCGTAGGCACAGCAGACCTCCTGGGACGAGGTACGTCTTCCCCTACGACCTCGCACCGGGACACAAACCACCGTGACTGGAACTCATGATGACGGTGTTATTCATGCGGCGCCAGCGGTACGCCAATTCCGCTTACTGGAATCTTCAACGGACAACCCCAGGGGACGGTAACGCCGACCCCACGCAGTGCATCAGACACGTAGCGTGGTCGTGTACAGTTTTCTCGGCGGGTTGCCCCGCCTCCTTTTCGTATGCTCAAACGCATCGATACTCCCAACCCACCCACCATTCCAAGGAGTCCCCGCCGTGGCGAGCAACACCTCCAAGACCGCGCGCGCGTCCGTCCGTGCCGGCCAGGCCGGCGCGGCTGGTGGCGCCCTGAGCGTTCTCGGTGAGTTCAAGTACCTCATCCCGCTGAACAACGGCAAGAACGCCTACGTGCGTAACCTGACCAATGGCAAGACCCTGCGCCTGCGCACCAACTCAGACGCCTTTGTCGAGGAAATCCGGATTCTCGCCGCTGCCGGCCATGGCGCGAAGATCCGCGCGGAGCTGAAGGCGCTGGCCGCGACGAACCCGGACCACGGGTGGGACGCCACCGAAGCGCGCCTCGCAGAAGCCGGTGTCTTCAGCAGCTGAGCAGCTCGTTTCCTGGCCCGTTGTGATGTTCAGTACCAGGCCATCTCGGCCAGATGGGCCACGTCACAACGGGCCATGCGCGCGCCCGCCGTCACCGGATGCGGCACCTGTGCCGCCCCTGGGTGGGACCATCAATGGGTGGCCGGCGGCCGGTAGTGTCTGCAAGGTTGGTCCGAATACTGCACAGGGGAGCAGCCGTGCACGTGATGCAGGTGTGGCTGGAGTCGCAACCCCCAGGGCTGATCTATCTCATCGTCGGAATCATCATCGGTCTTGAGAGCATGGGTATCCCCCTGCCAGGGGAGATCACCCTCGTCACGGCCTCGCTCATGGCCGCGACGGGTCTTGCCAGTCCCTGGGTGGTCGCAATAGCGGCCGCATGCGGCGCCATCATCGGAGACTCGCTGGGCTACGCCATCGGACGGCGGGGAGGGCGTGCGCTGCTGGAGCGGGTCGGGCGACGCTTTCCCAAGCACTTCGGGCCGGCGCATATCGCCAAAGGCGAGTCACTGTTCGCTCGCTGGGGCGTCTGGGCGGTGTTCTTCGGCCGGTTCGTCGCTCTGCTGCGCATCCTCGCCGGGCCGCTGGCAGGCGCGCTTCGCGTCCCATACCACCGCTTCCTGGTCGCCAACGCCTCCGGAGGCCTGGTGTGGGCGTTCGGCACGACGTTCGCTCTGTACTACCTGGGCAGCGCGGCGGAACGCTGGTTGCGGGGATTCTCCTGGGTCGCGCTCGTGCTCGCCGTCCTGCTCGGTCTTCTCACCACCTGGTACCTCAAGCGACGCTCCGAGCGATCGATGTCAACCGAGCGGGTAGAGCTTTCGGTGGCCGTGGGACAGCTCCAGCCGGAACCCCAGGAGTGCAGCAAGTGAGCGATGCCGTGCGCGACGCTGAGATCTCAGCGGAGCAACGCTACCTCAGCCGGGTCTACGCCAGGCTCGAGCAGTTGCGCCACTCGGCCGCGGAGGCGGAGAGGGCCGGCTACGGCATCGCCGCTGTCGGCACCTTCGGCGCATACGTCGAGCGCGATGCCATGGTGTTCCACGCGGCGAAACGCCGGCGGGCACTCGACGCGGAACACGAGGGGCTCGTGTTCGGCCGGCTCGACCTCGGCCCGGAGGCCAGCACCGGGATCGACGCCTCGAATGTCGAGCCCGCCGTCCCCGGTGGCGAGGTCCGCTACATCGGGCGCCTCGGCCTGCGGGACGAGCGGTACGAGACGCTGGTCGTCGACTGGCGGGCTCCGGCGGCAGCGCCGTTCTACCGGGCAACGCCAACCGACCGCATGGGGGTCGTCCGGCGGCGGACGATCCGAAGCAGTGACGAGCGGGTCCTCGACATCTCCGACGATCTCCTCGATCCGGATTCATCCCCGCTGGGCATGCCGATCGTCGGCGACGGCGCGCTGCTGGCGACCCTCGCCAGGGCGACCGGCAGGGGCATGCGCGACATCGTCGCCACGATCCAACGGGAGCAGGACGAGGCGATCCGCTCCCCCGCTTCCGGGGTGACGGTGGTGCATGGCGGGCCGGGCACCGGCAAGACCGCCGTCGCCCTGCACCGGGCGGCCTACCTCCTGTATGCGGACCGCAACCGGTTCGAGAGCGGCGGCGTCCTGGTGGTCGGCCCGTCCGAGGTCTTTGTCTCCTATGTCTCCAGAGTGCTGCCCTCCCTCGGCGAGGACGCGGTGACCCTGCGGTCCCTCGGCCAGCTCGTTGTCGGCCAGCACGCCACCCGAAACGACCCCTCGGACCTCGCAGCGATCAAGGGCTCGCTCCGCATGCCGAAGATCCTGCGACAGGCCGCCCGGGATGCCGCGCCGAACACACCCCACCGGCTCCGCCTGCTGTACCGGGGGCAGTTGCTGGCCCTCGACCGGTCAGCTCTGGAGGCGGCGCGGAAGACGCTGCTCTCCAGTGGGGCGAAGCGCAACGCCGTCCGGCCGAAGGCCGCAGGCCTGCTGCTCGATGCCCTGTGGAGGCAGAGCGTCGAGCTCCTGCCCGGCACGCGGCGGCAGCAGCGGGAGGATTTCGCCTCGGACATCGCAGAGCGCCGGGAATTCGTCGGATTCATGCACCAGTGGTGGCCCCTGGTCCGGCCGATCGAGGCGCTGGGCTGGCTCAGCGACCCCAGGCGCCTGGAACGGTACGCCGCTGGCATCCTGAGCCCGGCCGAGATCCGCGCCCTGGCAAAGTCCTTCGCGACGATCGAGACCGCGGGACCGACGGTCGCGGACATCGCGCTCTTGGACGAGCTGGGCGAGTTGCTGGGTGAGCGGCCCAAGCGCCGCAAGCCCAAGCGTGATCCGTTCCACGTCGCCGACGGGGTCCGAGAGGTCACGACCTACGCGGACCGCATCGCCGCAGCGAGAGCCGTCGCTGTCGAGCGGCCGGAGGACTACCGCGACTATGCCCACATCGTCGTGGACGAGGCGCAGGACGTCTCCCCGATGCAGTGGCGCATGGTCAGCCGCCGGGGGCCCCACGCCAGTTGGACCGTCGTCGGTGACCCGGCGCAGTCCGCCTGGCCCGATGCCGCCGAGGCCACCCGGGCGATGAACTCGGCGCTCGGATCGCGGCGACGCTACGACCACGCGCTCACCACGAACTATCGCAACTCCGCCGAGATCTTCGAGCTGGCAGCCCGGGTCATCCGCCGGGCCGAGCCGACGATCGCCCTGCCGACGGCCGTGCGGAGCGGCGGGATTCCCCCGAGCTGCCGCCAGGTCGAACCGGGGGCGCTCCGCCAGGCCGCGATCGAGGCCGCGGCGGGACTCCTCGATGAGGTCGAGGGTACGGTCGGAGTGATCGTCGCGATGGCCGAAGCCGACCGGGTCGCGGCGTGGCTGGACGGCCTGGCCCCCGACCGGCTGCAAGTCGTCGGCAGCCTGCACGCCAAGGGCATGGAGTACGACGGAGTGATCGTGATCGAACCGAACCACATCCGCGACGAGGGACCCTCCGGGGTCCGTACCCTCTATGTCGCCCTGTCCAGGGCGACCCAACGCCTGATCACCATCGGGACTGACGAATCGTGGCTGTCATGAGCGGCCAGACGGTGTTCCGGACCGTGACCCGCCTGGCCGACGGGCGCGAGCTGATCTACTTCGACGAGCGGCCGATCCGGCGCGACGCGGCCGACCAGCGACCGCTGCCGCCTCCGCCGTCCCCGTCGCAACTGCGCTTCGACCCGCTGCTGGACGAGTGGGTCATCGTCGCCGCCCACCGGCAGGGGCGGACCTTCCTGCCCCCGCCGGACCAGTGCCCGCTGTGCCCCTCGACCCCGGATCGCCTCAGCGAGATCCCGGAATCCGACTACGACGTCGTGGTCTTCGAAAACCGCTTCCCTGCCCTCAGCACCCACGACGGGCTGCTGCCCGCAGACCCCACTGGCCCGACCCGGACCAGCCCCGGCGTTGGCCGGTGCGAGGTGGTCTGCTTCACCTCGGACCACAGCGCCTCGTTCGGCTCGCTGAATGTCCGCAGGGTGCGGACCGTCGTCGAGGCCTGGGCGGACCGGACGGCGGCGCTGTCGGCGATGCCAGCGGTCCAGCAGGTCGTGTGCTTCGAGAACCGGGGCGTCGAGATCGGGGTGACCCTGCACCACCCGCACGGCCAGATCTACGGCTACCCGTTCATCCCGCCGACGAGTGCGAAGATGCTGGCATCCGCCCGCCGCCATGCCGAGGAGACGGGTGGGGCCAACCTATTCGCTGAGATTCTCGCGGCAGAACGGACCGCCGGTAACCGTATCGTCACCGAGAACGAGCACTGGACGGCATTCGTCCCGGTGTCCGCCCGCTGGCCGTACGAGATCCATGTGTACCCGCGCCGGCAGGTACCGGATCTTCCTGCGCTCAGCGGGGAGGAACGCGACGCGTTCTGCTCGCTGTACCTTTCGGTCCTCGGTGCGCTCGACGGCATGTTCGGCATCCCGATGCCCTACATCGCCGCCTGGTACCAGGCTCCGGCTGGCACAGGGCAGCACCCGACCGACCGGGAACTCGGCTATCTGCACCTGCGGATCTTTTCCACCCGCAGAGCGCCGGACAAGCTCAAGTACCTGGCGGCCTCCGAATCCGCGATGGGGGTCTTCCTCGAAGACGTGCTCCCGGAGGAATCCGCGGCCATGCTGCGGAAGGCCTTGCCCAAGCGGGTTTCGGCATGAACGCTGCAAATGTGAACGATCACATGAATGGGGGGGAACCGGTCAGCGCCGCCCTGCGGGCCGAGACCCTGTTTCGCGAGCGCTTCGGCCAGGGCCCAGACGGCGCCTGGGCCGCCCCCGGCCGGGCGAATCTCATCGGCGAGCACACCGACTACAACGACGGGTTCGTCCTGCCCTTCGCCCTCGACCGCCTGACGGTCGTCGCGGCAGCGACCGCTGCCGCTCGCCGGTGGACGGTCTGCTCCGAGGCCAGGCAGGAGTGCGTCGACTTCGACGAGTCGGCGCTGGTGCCCGGCGGGGTCCCCGGCTGGGCGGGCTACGTCGCAGGTGTGATCTGGTCACTCCGGCAGGCCGGCTATGACGTCCCTGGCGCCAGCCTGGCGATCGCCAGCGATGTCCCGGTCGGGGCAGGGCTGTCGTCCTCTGCCGCCCTGGAGTGCTCCGTCCTCGGAGCACTCGCGGATCTCGGTGGGCTTGACCTCCCGGTCGGCCAGCGACCAGTGCTCGCCCAGCGAGCGGAGGCCGAGTACGTCGGCATGCCGTGCGGGCTCCTCGACCAGTCCGCGTCAGTGCTCTGCCAGGCGGGCCAGGTCCTGTTCCTCGACTGCCGGTCGTTCGAGATGACCCAGATCCCGTTCGACGCGACAGCGGCAGGCCTGACCGTCCTGATCATCGATACCCGGGCGGAGCATGGCCTGGTCGATGGGGAGTACGCCGCCCGCCGCCAGTCGTGCGAGGCGGCGGCGAAGGCGCTCGGGCTGCGGGCCCTCCGCGAGGTGGACGTCGAGGAGTTGCCGATGGCGCTGGACCGCCTGCCGGACGAGGTCCTCCGCCACAGGACCCGCCACGTCGTCACTGAGAACGCACGGGTCATCGCGACCGTCAAGGCACTGCGATCCGGGGATCTCGCCGGGATCGGACCGCTGCTGACCGCCTCGCACGCCTCGCTGCGCGACGACTACGAGGTGACCGTCGACCAGCTAGACACAGCGGTCGAGGCTGCCCTCGCAGCCGGGGCGCACGGAGCCAGGATGACTGGCGGCGGCTTCGGCGGGTGCGTGCTCGCACTGGTCGACACCACCGACCGGGACCGGGTCGCCGGGGCGGTCACCGAGGCATTCGACCGCGCCGGGTTCACCGCTCCGATCATGTTCACCACTCCCCCCGGGGACGGTGCCCGCAGGCTGTGGTGAACCCCCGACCGGGGCCCTGGGACGGGTCGGCTGAGCTGCCCGGCCGACCCGATCCGCAACCAGCTTCGCACGGACCGGCAACCGACGCCAGATGTACTGATCTGCATGGAAATCTGGTGGCAGATCGCTGTGGCGGCCATATCGGTCATCGCCGCCGGATTCATCCTGGTCATCCGTCGGGCGCTGAGCACCAACGCGAAACTGCGTGGACGTATTTCCTCTCTGGACGATCAGATCAGCGCGCTGCACCGGGCGGTTCAGGAGCAGCAGACCGCTCGAAGGGAGCTGGCCCACCGCGCCGCCCACGACCCGCTGACCGGCCTGCCC
>JAFGOK010000744.1 GCA_016926535.1 Micromonosporaceae bacterium
GCTCCTTGAGCCATATCGAATTCTCGATCTGCCCCAGTGCTGCTCATTCACATTGCGAACCGTTGCCCAGTCAGGCTGCTAATCACAAAGGGGCTGACGGTGACCCAGTAGGGGGTGGGCACAGGCGAGATGAGCGGTGATGCTGGCGGAGAGCCGCTCTTGGCCTGCCTGCTCGGCCTAGTCGCGAAGCGACTCAAGGTCGCCCGCAACCGCCAGCCGGCTGGGCGTGGCCGAGTTCTCCCCATCACAGGGAGCGCAGTCGAAGCCGATGACCGCAGGCGCGTTCCGGCTCGTTTCGTGAGCGTTCCAGGATCGCAGGATCTCTTCGGTCTGGTTACGCAAGCGTACGTTCGGTCTCCCATCCTGGGGTCAGTGCCTGAGCAGGGCAGTTCATCGCCGTTGTCGGGTGCGAGGATTTCCTTCGCAGCCGAGGCGTTTACGTGGGTGGTTCCGGTCGGACAAGGTCAGTTCGGGCATCCTGGAGTAGGTCGAGTAGAGCCGGTTGGATCTTGGGTGTTAGTCCGACCGTCGTGGCGGAACCCATCGCGTGGGTCGCTCCGTCCATATCGATCACGTATGCGCCCGCTTCCCTGGCGATGATTACCCCAGCGGCGGTGTCCCACGGCTTGTTCCCGAGCATGATCGTGGCGTCGATGCGGCCGCAGGCCAGCCATGCCAGATCGAGGGCTGCCGAGCCATGCATCCGGATCCGTTGGGCCCGAGTGACCAGACGTTGGGTGACTGCCAGTCGGAGACGGTTTCGTCCGTCTGCCCCGTCACCGACGGCGTAGTCGCCGATTGCCACCACGGCGTCGGCGAGTCGGTCGGTGCCACTGACTTGAATGGGACGCCCATTGGCGTGAGTGCCGTGGTGCTCGACGGCCGCATAGCGGGTATGAAGGAAAGGGAGGTCGATGACGCCAAGGACGGGCTGGTCACCGCAGATGAGTCCCAGGGATACCCCGCACAGCGGGCTGCCGTGCAGGAAATTGGCCGTACCGTCTACTGGATCCAGAACCCAGACCAGATCGGTGTCGGGACCGGTACGCCCCTCCTCCTCGCCGAGGACACCGATGTGCGGTGTGTGCTTGTGGAAAAATGCGCGCGCCAGGCGTTCGATGGTGAAGTCCACCTCGGTGACCATGTCCCGGTCGCCCTTACTCGTGACGGTGCCGGGTTGGTGAGTGCGTAGGACGTTCGCTGCAAGATCGGCCGCTGCTGTCGCGACGGGCAGAAGGTCGAGATGGTCGGTCATAGTGGACGAGCTCGCTCCCACATCGAATCGAAGACCTGTTCGAAGGTGCCATATAGCCCCGCTTCTGGCATGTCGGGATGGTGACGAATGACCAGGGTCGGCGCATCGATACCGCGGGCGCCCGGCAGATACGGCTGAGCGACACACAGGCGATTGTCCACCAACATGATGTTGAACCGGATGATCTCGTCGTAGGTCGCGACCTGAAGCCTCGACGCGTGGTCTTGGTCGAGATGGTCGCGAACTCGCTTCACAAGCGTGTCGATGTTCAGCCGCGTCAGCGACGACAGGAAGCCCTCCTGATGCCCTTCCTCACGCTCACGTGTCCGGATGGATTCGCCATCAGGATCCAGAAACAGGCAGCGAATCGATGCACCCGACTGAAGGAGTCGCAGGAGTTGCCTATCGCCGTAGTGCTGGCACAGCGTGTTGAGTGACAAACCGGCGATTCGCAGATCAGTCGCGTTTTCGAACAGCTTGTTGGGTGGCATGGCGGCAGCGAATTCGGCGCGGGTGGGATAGACCCTCTCCACGTCGGCCATCTCGTTCACTGCTGGGTGCGGTGGAGGCATGGCATTCTGCGGAGGGCATCGATACAGAGGGGATCGTGGGTCGTTTTGGCGGGTCGCTGCGTGGTCAAGGTGCCCCAGCAGAAGCACCGTCCGGGCTGGATCTGGCATCTGTAGGCCCTCGATGATGCGTGCCGCCACGTCCAGGGTCGTGACCTGTCGTTTCCCACTCATGATCTCGCTGACTTGAGCCTGACTGAGCCCGGTCGCCATTCCGATTTGGGTCTGACTTGCCTTTGTGATCTTCTGGATCATGCGGAAGAGATGACCGACGTCTCGACGGGCAAGGGCTTGGAGCAGGTCAGGCGTGGTCCACCAATCTGCGGGCATCAGTCGTTCGTCCTGCAACATGCCGATCACGGGGATCCATCCCTGATGGTGATGACCTGGGTTCCCCGCAGTTTATATCCAGCCGCCGGATATCGCCACGATGTTGGTATTCGTGCTGTGGATACGTTTCATCCGTTCTGGTATCCGGTGACGCAGTGGGATTCATGCCAGCTGCGAGGTGAGATCGACTGATCCGGGTGCTGCATTTCGGAACACACGGCACTGACAGCGCTGATGGTGCTTCTGCTCCAGGAGTCTTTTGTGTATACGCAACCGTACAGATCATGTGCGCTGGAGGATGAGGTCCCGTCCGCCTTGGAGTATCCACGCGCCGTCCGGGTGCTGGGTCACCGCGATGGTCGTGCGTGCGCGACCGTGGGGCTGGTGGTGCTCCGATGACCGACGTCGGCGTGAGGACCCCATCCGGCCGATCCTGGTTA
>JAFGOK010000745.1 GCA_016926535.1 Micromonosporaceae bacterium
ACAAACCTGCGGTAGGTGTCCATCACCTTGGTACGCAGGCGGACCGCCGAGGCCCCGTCAAGGCAACCGGCCCGGACCTGCGGCAGCAGCTGGCTCCACCGGGTCACGAACGCCGTGTACTGCCCGGTGATGCCAGCCAGGTCCCAGGCGTCGAGTGGATCCCGACCAGCGACGCCCGGCACCTCGGTCCGCTGGGCACGAAATATGGTGATCGCGCCCTCGCTGAGACCTGACAGTACGGCCACCTCCTGCGGCGGCGGCGGATGCGGTGCCACCCACAGCGCGTCGTACAGCGGCATGAATCCCATCCACCGCAGCCTGCCCCGCAGCGCACGCCGCCGGGCACTAGCCTGCTCCGGCAGGGTGAAGGCGATCAGCGTCCACGTGCCGTCCCACACCTCGGCGGTCTCGGTGAAGGTGGCGATCTCCCGGCCGCCGTACGCCAGGCCGATCGCGGCCGGCACGGCCAGCCGGTAGACGGTGCTCCGTCCCCGCCGGTCGCTGTCCAGCGCTCCGCGGCGGGCCAGCCTGCTGATCGCGGTCCGGGCCGCGGCCTGGGTCACTCCGGACTCGACGAGCAGGGTCACGATCGCCGCAGACGGTATCCAGGCCCGGGTGCGCAGGCTGTAGTCGGCCAGCAAGGTCACCGCCGCGTTCTGCGGTGAGCTGCCCTCCTGGCGGCGCGGCAGCCGGGTTGGCCCGACTGCGACGTCGGGCAGGATGTCCTCCAGTCGGAACGAATCGGCCATGCGGGTACTCCATCGGGGCGGTGCCAGCCTCCTGGCCGGCTTCTGCGGCGGCCTCCGGGCCAGCCGCCAAGCCAGCCGCCAGGCGAGCTCTGGGCGAACTCTGGGCGAACTCTAGCCACCCCCAGCGTGGCTACCCCACCGAAACCCGGCTCCTGGTGCCCCAGTCCCCGCCGTAGCCTCGAGGGACGTCCGCCGTGAGCAGGATCGATGCCCTGGTCACACGACGTAGTGACCGGTTCCCGTAGACTCCGTGACGTGATCGAGGAAGGCCCTCCGCAGCGACGCCGTGCCCCGCGCCGGGGTGACCTGCCCGTCGCCGAGATCGCCCAGCTCGCTGGGGTCTCCGCACCCACAGTGTCGAAGGTCCTCAACGGCAGGGCAGGGGTGGGCGAGCAGACCCGGCAGCGGGTGGAGACACTGCTGCGCGCCCACGGTTACCGCCGGCCCATCCCGATCAGAATGACCCAGGGTATCGAGGTCGTCTTCTACGGCATGCTGGGCTCGATCGCCGTTGACATCCTGCGCGGGGTGGAGGAGGTTGCCGGCGCCCGGGACCTGACCGTCGGCTTCACCGACGTGAGCCGGCGGGTGCTGGCAGGGCTGCCGTGGGTGGAGCCGCTGCTGCTGCGCCGGCCCACCGGCGTCATCACCGTCTTCTCCGGGGTCACCGCAGAGCACTGCGACCTGCTGGCGGCCAGCGGCATCCCGCTGGTGGCCCTGGACCCGACCGGCGACCTGTATCCGACTCCGGCGGTCGGGGCGAGCAACTGGGGTGGGGCCCTCGGTGCCACCCGGCACCTGCTGGAGCTCGGCCACCGGCGGATCGGGGCGATCACCGGGCCGGTCAAGGACCTGTCCTCCCGAGCCCGGTTGGATGGGTTCCGGGCTGCCCTGGACAACGCTGGCGTGCCTCGCGACGACGGCCTCGTGCGCCAGGGGATTTTCACCTTCGAGCAGGGGCGGGACCTGGGGCTGGAGCTACTGCGGCTGCCCGACCCTCCCACCGCGATCGTCTGCGGCGACGACCTGCAGGCCCTTGGGGTGTACGAGGCGGCGCGGCTGGCCGGGCTACGCATCCCCGATGACGTCAGTGTGGTCGGCTTCGACGACATCGACCAAGCGGCATGGGCATCGCCGGGGCTGACCACGGTACGCCAGCCGTTCTCCGAGATGGGCACCACAGCTGCCCGGGTGGTACTGGCCCTGGCCGACGGCGAGCAGCTCGACCAGCCCCGCTACGAGGTGGGCACGAGCCTGGTCGTACGCGGCAGCACCGCCCCGCCTCGATCCCGGTGATGATTGATCGGCTACACCTGCGAAACCCGACGTCTCAGCAAGCAGAACTCGTTGCCTTCCGGGTCAGCGAGCACCTGCCATGACTCGGCGCCGGTCTGCCCGATATCGACACGGCGAGCGCCGGCCGCGAGCAACCGCGCCAGCTCATCGCCCTGCTCCCGATCGGTGGCGTTCACATCGATGTGCAAACGCAACTTGCCGGTCTTGGGCTCGTCAGTCCGGCTCACGATGATCGTGGGCTGCGGACCACCGAACCCGACGCCCGGCGGACCGATCTCAATGTCCCCGTCAACGCGTTCCAGCTCGACATAGCCCAGGACCTCGCACCAGAACCGCGCGAGCAGTTCGGGATCATGTGCGTCCAGGACGAGTTCGGTAATCCGACATGCCATCCGATCACCATAACCACCGAACCTGGAATTCGCCTCCTGGGCCCGTCATTCGCACATCGGGACGTATGGTCCAGTGCCCGCCGGCCGGCACAGCCCGGGGCGCAGTTGCCTGCCCGACAG
>JAFGOK010000016.1 GCA_016926535.1 Micromonosporaceae bacterium
GTCGCCGTCAGGGCGAAACCGGTCTGGGGATCGTCGACCGCTGCCGCGAAGATGACGCCGAGTACCGCGCCATCCAGCCCGATGAGCGGGCCTCCGGAATTACCGCTGCGGACGAGCGCCCGGATCGTGTACACCTGCCTGGTCACATTGCCGGACTCGTAGATGTCCGGCCCTGTGATCTCACGGAGATCACGAATCCTGGCCGCCTGGGGATCAAACGGACCATCGAGTGGAAATCCCAATACAACAGCATCGCTGTCGCTTTCCGCTGGGTTCTGGGCGAATCGCAGGGCCGGCGCCCCGAGATTCGGCGAATACAGCACGGCGAGATCGCGCGCCGGATCGTAGACGACGACCCGCGCAGTGCGCTTGACCCCGGCGAGTTCGACCGTGACGGTGCGGGTGCCCGCGACGACGTGGGCATTGGTCATGATCCGGTCAGGGGCGTAGACGAAACCGGTGCCCTCGATGCTGCGCGAGCA
Organism: Micromonosporaceae bacterium; assembly: GCA_016926535.1. Lineage (GTDB taxonomy): Bacteria > Actinomycetota > Actinomycetes > Mycobacteriales > Micromonosporaceae > JABDRL01. The sequence goes on from JAFGOK010000016.1 coordinate 483, forward strand.
ACTGTGGGCCGTCCCCCGGACCTTGACAACGGATCGTTTCGCGGTCTGAACGACCGCCAGGTTGGCGATTCTCGGATCGGGAGGATCGACCTGGCGGACCTGTGTTGGGGAGAGTCCTCCGAGCACGTCGGGGAATCCCCGCGTGTCGACCGTTTCGCGCAGGGCGTCCGACAGGGCGTGCGCCCGCTGCGGCATCACCTCGTTGACGGCGCCAAGGACTGAGGAGCTGCGAACGGATTTGGCCAGCCAGGGCATGGATGAGGACCCCAGCGGCACCGCGACCAGCCAGATGACCGTCAGCACCGCGATGACGGAGACGACAGCCCCGCCGACGTCGTCGACGCGCTGGGCAGCCCGGTTACGGATCGAGTTCCGCAGCCGGTTGCCAATCAGACTCGTCCCGGCCTGACCGACGATGGCCAGGCCGAACACGATGCCGAGGGAAATGGCCACCCGGGCGGCATCGCTCTGAAAGTGGTCGGCCGTCCAGGGACCGAGATGGAGGCCAAGCAGCGCGCCGCCAAAAAAACCGACAAGAGACATCAAACCAATAAGGAAACCCTGTCGATACCCATTTATCGCGAACACCACAATTAGCACCAGAAGCAGCAGATCAACAAGGGTACCGGACACAGAACTCAGCGTACGGGGATCACACTCACATCGCGTAGGTCCTCGACCGGCCCGGGTACGAACGGCCGAGCCCAACCGCCCATCTCCACCAGGGCAGAAAGCACCCCGGCAGTGAATCCCCACACCAGCATGCCCCTGGTCCGGAAGGCCGGCCCGATCCAACCGTCCGGATGCCGTACCCGCAGCCGATTCCCCGGTTCTGCCAGTTCCGCCATGGTCAATCGATCCACCCGGGCCACCTCCGCCGGGTCGACGGGGCCAACCTCGTGTGGCACGGCCCACCAGGCCAGGACCGGTGTGACGAGGTAGTTGCTCACGGAGATCCAGAGCGGGGGGAGCGTGCCGACGACCTCAACACCACCAGCGTCAAGGCCGATCTCTTCCCCAGCCTCGCGCAAGGCCGTCGCAACCGCGTTCTCGTCTCCCGGATCGGTCGCCCCGCCGGGAAACGCGATCTGTCTTGGATGGAAGCGCAGGGTCGCGGCTCGCTCGTGCACGAGGACGTAGGGCCCGGCAGGGTGGTCCTCCCCGAACAGCACCAGCACCGCGCCAGCGCGGGGGGATCGGGCCGGTGGACCGGGTCGTTCGAAGTCATCGACGCCGGCCTGGCCCGCGCGGATCCGCAACCGCTCGAACCACTCCGGCCGCGACCTCACGGGGCCACCTGGTCAGCGCCTGCCGCTTCCGGGCCGACAGGGCCGACAGGGCCGATACCGAAGGACGGGCAGTCCCCGGCAAGCGCGCACGCCCCGCAGGCCGGCTTCCTCGCATGGCACACCCGGCGACCGTGAAAAATGATCCGGTGGCCCAGCATGGTCCAGTCACGCCGCTCGAACAGCTGCTGGAGATCCAACTCAATCTTGTGGGGATCAGTCTCTCTGGTCCATCCCCATCGGCGCGCGAGCCGAGTCACGTGGGTGTCCACGGGGATGGCTTGAGCCCCAAACACATTGCTGATGATGACGTTCGCGGTCTTCCTCCCGATGCCAGGCAACTTGACCAGGTCGGCATGCCCTCTGGGTAGCTGGCCGCCGTGCCGTTCGGCTAGGGCCTGACCGAGTTTGATCAGAGAATCCGTCTTGTTCCGGAAGAACCCGGTCGGCCGGACGAGCTGTTCCAACTCGGCCCGGTCCGCGCCGGCATAATCCTCGGCCGCGCGGTACTTGGCGAACAGCGCCGGAGTCACCTCGTTCACCCGCCGGTCGGTGCACTGGGCGGACAGGATCGTCGCTACGGCGAGCTCGAGCGGGTTCGCGAAATCGAGCTCGCAATGCGCATCGGGGTACAACTCGGCGAGTACTCTGCTCATCCGCCTCGCGCGCCGCTTCCGCGCGAGGGCGCTCTCTTCCGAGGCTGCCATGGAAACGAGCGTACGTTGCGAGCGGGCGGATCAGCGCTGGCAGTCTGGCCGGCTCACGCTGGCTGGGTGATCCGTCCCGATGCGTCGATCTTGGCACCAGTCTCACCGAAATCGGTGGACGAGAGGCCCGAAACCAGCTTGACCGCCCGCTTGGTCGAGTCGGTCTTCGGAAGGCCCGGAGCGACCATCACGGTCGAGGCCAGCGTCCCGTCGACGAAGCTCCCGTCCCCGGTCAGAGTGACCTTGAGGACGCCTCCGACGCCGACGACCCCCGAGTACCCCAGGGCACGGTAACCGGCGAAATTGCCGAGGCTGTAGGCGATCAGCCGCCCCTTGTAGAACTCCATGCCCCGCATGACGTGCGGACCGTGCCCAATCACCAGATCGGCCCCAGCATCGATCACGGCATGCGAGAACCGGAGCGGATCGCCGCGTCGCTCCCCGAGATAGGTCTCCGTCCCGGCCTTGACATGGGTCCGATCAGCGCCTTCTGCCCCCATGTGCACCTGGACGACGACGACATCCGCCTTGCCTGCGGCCTCCGCAATGATCTTCTTCGCGCCCGCGAGGTCGTTCGGGTCGTTGGCCCAGGTATACGGGGCGAATCCGACAACGGCAACCTTGACCCCCTTGACCTCGGCCACAGTAATCAGACCCGGGGCGCCGGTGTACTTGATGCCAGCGGCGTCCAGCGCCGCCTTCGTGTTGGTGTAGCCCTGCTGGCCAAAGTCATACGCGTGGTTGTTCGCCATGGTCATCAGGTCGAAGCCGGCGCTCGCCAGCACCTTGGCGTACTTCGGCGGGGTGCGGAACGCGAAACAGGTCTTGCCAGCGGAACCGGCGCTGCACTTGCCAACCCCGGTATCCTCGGTCAGCGTCTGCTCCAGATTGCCCATCTGGAGGTCTGCTCCGAACAACGACTTGACCTGGGCAAAGAAGTCCCTGGCATCGTTTGGGGGCAGCCCGGAGGGTGCGTTGCCCA
>JAFGOK010000746.1 GCA_016926535.1 Micromonosporaceae bacterium
GCCCGGACGCGGCGGTCACCACGGCGAATCCGACGGCGGTTGTCTTGGTCCTCAGCGGCACGACCATCCACCGAGCCGCAGGACTGACCAGGTCGCGGAATTCGGCAGGAGGGTCCGCTTCCGCCGTTCCGGCCAGGGGGGTCTTGTCCAGGATGCGCTCCCGCAGGGCCGCGGACTCCACGCCGGAGTCGCCCTCGCGCTGGAGCACCAGCTGGCCCTGCTCGCCGGGAAGGACCCGGATGAGCTGTTCGAGCAGCCGGGTGAGCACGGTATCCGGATCGAGGGTCTCACTGATGGTCGCCATCGCGTCGCGGAGCGTCTCAGCCATGTCCCGGTCCCGGTTGGCTGCGGCGACCGCGAGTTCGAGGTCTGCTGCCCGGGAGGTCTCCAGCGACATCGCGATGTGGTTGACGATGGCGACGAGGATGGTCGCGTCGTCCTCGGTGAAGATTCCCTTTGCCACCCGGCTGTCGAGGTACACGGCACCCAGGAGGCGCCCTTCCAGCTCCAGGGGCGCCACCATGATGCTGCGCAGCCCGTGCGTGAGGATGCTGGTTGTTCCCGAGACGACCCCGCCATCCCCTTCTGTGACGATAGAAACGCGCCGATTGGTGTGGACCTGATCGACGACCGTGGTGCTGAATTCCCGAAACACCGTGAGGTCATTGCCGTCCCGATCTCGTCCGAGATGCGGAATCAGCTCCTCGCCGTCGGCGAGGAACAGCAGCGCCCGGTCGGCCGCGAGGATCCGGATCGTCTCGTCGAGGGCTACCCGCGCCAGTTCCCGGGGGTCGTGGACCCGGAACGCCGCGAGACTCACCTCCTCCAGCGCCCGCAGGCGGCGCTTGACCAACTCGGTCTCGAGACTGTCGGAGCTGGCGGCGCCCCATCCCCGCACCGTTTGCATGCTGCCGACCCCGAACTCGGCGTCGATCCACCGGGCGCGGTAGCGCCACCCGTTGTCGGTGGCGATCATCAGGGCGTACCTGGACAAACGGGTCGCCTCGTTGACGCTGCCCTGGGCGAGGACAGCCCGCGCCCACACCCTGGCGGACTCGTAGCCGACCAGTGGCGCGTCGACCTGTCCCAGGAGCGGTTCGACCCGGGCAAGGCGGCGCACCGCTCGCGCCGGATGGCCAGAGAGCTGTTCCAGGCTGGCCAGCGCCACCTGGTGGAAGGCCTTCAGGAGTGACGACCGGGCGACCAGGCCCAGCTGCCGCACCGCGATTCGCGCGGCCTCCAGCCGGTTCGCCATTTCGGCCTCAGAACTCGACCTGGCCTGGTGGAGCCGGCCAAAGGCCTGGTAGACGAAGAACGGCCGGAAGCCCTCGGTGAGATCGCGGGGAGCGATTCCGAGAGCGGCGAAGTCGGCGAGGATCCGCTCGAAGGATTCGCCAAGGTCTCCCTGCTCGACGGCCACCTGAATCCGTAGCAGGAGCAGGTCCAGCCGAACGGTCACCTCATTCGTCGCGGGGGCCGCAGCCAGGGCTTCCAGCCCTGCGGCGACCTCCTTCGGCCGGCCCAGCAGCGCGTTGATGGACACGGCCAGCCCCGCCTCCGCGCTGGCGCCCAGCCGGGCCAGGCCCTGGTCGTACAGGGACTGGGCGGCGAGGGTGTTGCCGCGGAGAATCTCGTACCGGCAGAGCACCTTCCGTGCCTCCCAGTAGTGGGCGACGTCCAGCCAGCGCCAATCCCGCTCCAGGCACTGGCGCACCGGTTCTCCGTTGTCTATGCCCGCAAGGAACCGCACCATGTTCCGCATGTGCCCGACCGTGGCGGTGTGATGGGGATCGTCCAGCACTGCCGCGGCCCTGGCGGATTCCGCGAACAGCCACCGCGTTGCCCACCAGGGCACGCCCAGCTTCAGCAGTGCGCCCCCCAGCCCCACGTGAATCCTGGTGTACGAGGGGGAGATGCCCGCACGGTACGCCAGCGGCATGGCCCGCGCCGAGCCGACCAGCCACAGCCACGGCCGTTGGCTGAGTGCCGCGCCGTGCACGATCTGCTCATGCAGCTCGGTCAGAATCTCGTACCTGGCCCGCTGCTCCCCGGTCGCTGTGGCGAACCCGAGGTGGGTGCTCCGGATGAGCAGTCCGAGCGCCAGCCGCCCCGCCGCGGAGACCGCCAGCCTGAGCCTGCCGGCCGGGAACGGGCTTCCCAGCTCAGCCATGCCCTGGGCGGCGAACTCGATCGATTCGCTGATCCGGTCGGCCCACAGGGAGATCCTGGAGAGCATGCCGAGCGCCCTCGCCCGGGGCAGGGGGCGGCGGTCGGTGGCCAGCAGCAGAGTCAGGGCCTTCTGCGCCTCGGCGAAGCGGTTGCACTGGTACAAGGCTTTCCCCAACCAGCGCAGGAGTTCCTCCGGCGCCGGGAGGCCGGCCCGCTCGGCGAGTTCTGCCGCCGGTTCGAGGAACGTCAGTGCGTCCGCCGGGGCATGTGCCGCCAGGGCGAGTCGCCCGGCCTCGGTGCAACTGTCCAGAACCCGTTCTGGGGCGATGCAGGTTTCGCCCCGCAGATAGTGGTAGGCCGTGGAGGAGACTGTGGCCTCCCCGCTGTCGCGGCGGTCCAGGTGCTCCGCGACCCGCTGGTGCAGCGTGCGCAACTCCGCGGGGGGCGTCTTTGACAGGATCGCCTCCTGGATGCGGTCATGCATGAAGGCAAACCCTCCGGGCTCGCCCTGCTCGATCAGGCGGTGGTCGACCGCCTCTGCCAGGATCTCCGGGACCCGATCCGGCGCCAC
>JAFGOK010000747.1 GCA_016926535.1 Micromonosporaceae bacterium
GTGCTGGTTGACGGGCAGCCGCAGACCCTCGGGCTCAAGGCGCTCCTCGAGGTGTTCCTCGCCCACCGGACGGAGGTGGTGACCAGGCGCACCAGCTACCGGCGCCAGCGGCGCAGCGAGCGGCTCCACCTGGTGGACGGCCTGCTGATCGCGCTCCTGGACATCGACGAGGTGGTCCGGCTGATCCGAAGCAGCGACCACGCCCAGGCGGCCAAGGACGGCCTGATGAGCCGGTTCGGGCTGTCCGAGATCCAGGCGACCTACCTGCTCGACACGCCGCTGCGCCGGCTGACCCGGTACGACCGGATCGAGCTGGAGGCGGAGCAGCGCCGGCTGCGGGCCGAGATCGCGGAGCTGTCCCGGATTCTGGAGGACGAGCAGGTCCTCAAGAACGTCATCTCCGCTGAGCTTGCCGCCGTCGCCAAGGAATTCGCCCGGCCGCGCCGGACGACGCTGATCGATGGAGATCTCCGGGAGGTGCTCGCGGCCTCCGCTCCGGCAGGGCCGCTGGAGGTGGCAGACGATCCCTGCCAGGTGATCCTCTCTGCGACCGGCCTGGTCGCCCGGACCGCTGCGGAGTCGGAGGAGGCCCCCGAGCACCACCGGCGCGCTGGCAGGGGTCGGGCGAACCACGACGCGATCCGGGCAGTGGTGCACTCGACCGCCCGAGGCAGGGTGCTGCTGGTCACCAGTGCTGGGAGGGCGTTCAAGACCGAGGTGCTGACCCTGCCGGTGCTGCCGGACCATCCGGGGACGGTGTCGCTGAGCGGGGGGATGTCAACCGCTGAGCTGGTCGACCTCGCTCCGGGCGAGCGGGTGGTCGGCCTGGCTCCGCTCTCCGAGACCGGTGGAGCCTCCCCAGGACTGGCCCTGGGGACCAGGGAGGGCGTCGTCAAGGTGTGTGCGCCGGAGTGGCCGGTGCGGTCCGACGAGTTCGAGGTCATCAGCCTGCGGGAGGGCGACGAGGTCGTCGGCGCGACCTGGCTGGTTGACGGGACGGAGACCCTGGCCTTCGTCAACTCGGACTCCTCGCTACTGCGGTTTGCCGCGTCGCTGGTCCGCCCGCAGGGCCTGCGGAGTGGAGGCATCGCCGGCATCAACCGGGCCGAGGGGACTGAGGTCGTGTTCTTTGGCGCGATCCGCACCGATGATCCCGAGCACGGGGAGCCGATGGTGGTCACGTCCACCGGCACCAGCGTCAAGGTCACACCCTTGGCCGCCTACCCGGCGAAGGGACGAGCTACCGGGGGCGTGCGCTCCCATCGCTTCTTCAGGAGCGAGCATGGCCTGGTGCTGGCCTGGATCGGCCCCCGCCCGGCCGCTGTGACCACCGTGGGCGAGCCCATGCCGCTGCCGGCCGGGGACCCGCGCCGGGACACGTCAGGCACGGCCGTTCCCATGGGACCGCAGGTCCTCGGCCATCTCATCGAGCGGGGCTGAGGCCCCCGGCGTCTTTTTGCGCAAAACGCCTGGTGAGAACCTGTGCCGCGGCTACGCTGGTCCAGTCGGGTTGCCGGCGGTCTTCGCTCGTTCGCGACAGGTCCGTTGCTCGGGATCACCCTCAGGGAGCGCGATACTGCCATGACCACGCCGACGCTGGTGCGCCGATGGCTCGCCCTGACGGTCATGATCATCGTGGTCGCCGCAGGGCTGACCTGGTGGACGATCGTCCGGACCCAGCAGGACTACCGGGACGACCTGCTGCACCAGACCCAGCTCATCGCAGCGTCGGTGAATCTGGAGCATGTCCGGGCGCTCTCTGGGGACGCGACCGACGTGGGGAAGCCACGGTACCACCGCCTCCAGGACGAACTCGCTGCGGCGTGCACCACCAGCCCGGACTGCCGGCTGGCCTACCTGGCCGGTCTCCGGCCGGACGGGACGGTGTTCTTCTACGTCGCGGCGGAGGCCGGCGCGGGCGAGGAGACCGCTCCGGTCCGGCCGGGCGAGCCGTATGGCCGGGGGTCAGCAGGGCTGCGGGACAGCCTCGTCAAGGGTTCGATGGGTGTTGACGGGTCGTTGGAGACAGCGAGAGGCCCGGTCGTCTCGTCTCGCGTCGCGCTGATGGATCCGCGGAGCGGGAAGCCCATCACAGCGTTCGGCATCGACAGCAAGGTCCGTCCCTGGACGCAGCAAGCCGAGGCCGCCGTGCCGGTTGCTGTGGCTGCCCTGCTGCTGTTCCTAATCGTCTCCAGCACTTTGGTCCTCCACGCCCGGCAGGCCGCTTGGCGGCATCGGGAGCGGTGGTGGATGCGGCGCCTGGAACCGGGGGCGACGCTCGCAGCAGGGCTGGTCCTGACCATCCTGGCCACGATCATCGCCGGCCAGCTGGACGTTCGGGCGCAGCGGGAGGCGTTCCGGGACTGGGCGGAGAGCCGGAGTGCCCCGGTGGCACAAGCGTTTCTCCAGCTCCAGAGCGCGGAGCTGGAGGGGCTGGCGCGGTTCTACGAGGGATCCGAGACCATCACGGCAGACGGTTTCCAGGCATACGCCGAGCACCTTGCCGACAACGATGCCGTCCACGCGTGGGAGTGGGTGCCGGCGGTGCCAGCCTCGGCGCTGGGCACCTTCGAGCAGGATGCCCGCGGGGAGGCCGGGGCCGCTGGGTTCGAGGTCTGGCAGTTCGACTCGGCAGGTCGCCAGCAACCGGTCACCGGTCGGGACACCTACTACCCCGTCCAACGGCTGCTGCCGGTGACCGGCAACGAGCGCGCACTCGGGTACGACCTCGGCTCCGATCCGGTGCGCCTGGCGGCGCTGGAAGAGGCGGCCAGGACGGGTATGGCGACGGCGACCGCGCCGGTGCGCCTGGTGCAGGAGACCGAAGACCAGCGGAGCGTGCTGGTCTGCTGGCCGGCCTACGCCCCAGGGCAGCCGGCCAAGCTGCTGGGCTTCGCCATCGCCGTGCTCCGGATGGGGACCCTGCTGGCCGGGACGGTCCCCGACCGCTCGGTCACCATCGAGCTGTCGCTGCTACACCCGGAGGAGACCTCCGACCTGCTGGTCACCTCATGGGGCCAGGGCGGCCCTCCAACGACCAGCCCGAAGGCGACCCGTCCCTTCTTCACTGTGGGACGGGCCTTCGCCGTCACCGTCTACCCCGGCCCGACTGCTCCGGCGTCTCCCCGCTGGCCGATTGATTGGGTGGTTCTGACAGCCGGCCTGGCCCTGGCGATGCTGCTCTCCCTGACGGTCGCCTCCCTGCGCCAGCACCGGGAAGGGCTGGAGTGGCTGGTCCGGGACCGCACCAGCCAGCTTCGGGAGAGCACGGAGCGGTTCGACCAGGTCGCGGAGCACGGCCGGGCGATCGCCTGGGAGACGGATGCCGGCGGCGTCTACACCTACCTGAGCCGCGGCGTCGAGCAGGTGCTCGGCTACCGGCCGGAGGACCTCGTCGGGAAGCGGCAGCTGGCTGACCTGCTCCCGGCAGCCGATCGGGAGGTGTGCCGGGCGGAGCTGTCCGCGGTACTTGCTCGCAGGGAGACCTTCCTGGACCGTGAGCTGCTCGTGGAGACCAGCACCGGGGACACCGTCTGGCTGAGTACCAGCGGGATTCCGATCCTGGATCAGGAGGGCAACCTCACCGGCTACCGGGGCAGTGACACCGACATCACCGCTCGGAAGCGCGCCGAGGTGGAGCTGGCCCGGGTGGTCGAGGAGCAGCGCATCCTGCTCAACAACATCATGACCCAGGTCTTCTACCTGATCGACGACCACACCTACGGGGCCGTCAACGAAGCCCACGCCAGATTCGTCGGACTGCCGGCGGAGCAGATGGCATTCCGGGACATGCGCGAGTTCCTGCCCGAGGAGGTCGCCCAGGCCTGCAGCGACAGCAACGGCCAGGTCTTCGCGACGGGCATGCCGGTGCGGAGCGAGGAGTGGGCGCCGGACGCCGGGGGAGAGCTCCGGTTGCTGTCCGTGCTGAAGGCTCCGAAACTGCGGGAGGACGGCGCGGTCGAGTACGTCGTCTGCTCCGCGGAGGACATCACCGAGCAGGCGCTGGCCCAGCAGTCGCTGGCAGAGGAGCGGGCTCGCCTGGAAGGGATCATTTACGGCACCGACGCTGGGACCTGGGAGTGGAACGTCCAGACCGGGGAGACCGTCTTCAACGAGCGGTGGGCCGAGATGGTCGGTTACCGTCTGGCCGATCTGGAACCGACCACGGTCGAGACCTGGCAGGGCTTCGTCCATCCGGACGACGGGGCGGAGAGCGAGCGCCGGCTGCTGGCCCACTTCAATCACGAGACCGACCACTACGACTGCGAATGCCGGATGCGGCATCGAGAGGGCCGCTGGATCTGGGTGCACGACCGGGGGAGGGTGGTCAGCTGGACTTCGGAGGGCGCCCCCCTGCTGATGCAGGGAACACACATCGACAGCACCGCGCGCAAGGAGATGGAACGGCGGCTGCGGGAGAGCGAGGAGAACTTCCGCGCCTTCTTCGAGACCATCACCGACATGATCATTGTCGGGACCTCCGACGGCCGGATCCTCTATTCGAATCGGGCGCTCAGGGAGATCCTGGGCTATACCGCGGAGGATCTGGCAGGGATGCGCGTGCTCGATCTCAATCCGCCGGACCGGCGGGAGGAGGCCGAGCGGATCTTCGGCGCGATGCTGCGGGGAGAGCGCGGGTCCTGCCCGCTGCCCCTGATCGCGAAGGATGGCCGGTTGATCCCCGCGGACACCCGGGTGTGGCTCGGCCGGTGGAACGGCCAGACCTGCATCTTCGGGATCTGCAAGGACCTGACCGCTGAGCAGGAGGCCCAGCAGCGGTTTGAGCGTCTGTTCCGGGGCAACCCGGCGTTGATGGCCCTGACCGATTGGCCCGATCGGCGGTTCGTTGACGTCAATGACGCATTCCTTGCGGTACTCGGCTATGACCGGTCGGAGGTACTCGGCAGGACCGGTGCGGAGCTGGGCCTGTTCCCGGATCCTGAGGCCCTGACGACGATCGTCCGGCCCCTGGGGGGCGGGCAGCGTTTGACCAATATTGATCTTCAGGTCAGGCGCAAGGACGGCGGGCTGCTGGATGGCCTGTTTTCTGGAGAGATGGTCATCAGCCAGGGAAAGCAGTATTTCCTGACCGTGATGATCGACAATACCGAGCGCAAGCAGGCGGAGCGGCAACTGCGGGAGGCCAACGAGCAACTTGAGGAAGCGATGGCCAGGGCGAACGAGATGGCCACCGCGGCGCAGATGGCCAGCATCGCCAAGAGCGAATTCCTGGCGAACATGAGCCACGAGATCCGGACGCCGATGAACGGGGTCATCGGGATGACCGGCCTGCTGCTGGACACGGAACTGGATGACGAGCAGCGGCGCTATGCCGAGATCGTCCGCAGTAGTGGCGAATCACTACTCGTCCTGATCAACGACATTCTCGACTTTTCCAAGATCGAGGCGAACAAGCTCGAATTGGAGATCCTGGACTTCGACCTGCAGAGTTTCCTGGAGGATTTCGCCGCCGCGATGGCCGTGCGCGCCTACGACAAGGGGCTGGAACTGATGTGTGCCAGCCATCCGGCCGTTCCGGCCATGGTGCGAGGCGACGCGGGGCGGCTGCGGCAGATCCTGACGAATCTGACCGGCAACGCCATCAAGTTCACCAACGAGGGCGAGGTCGTTGTGCGGGTCTCGGCGGTCGAGGAGGAGGCGGAGCCGGAGCGTCGGCCGGAGGCGGAGAGCGTGCTGCTGCGCTTCTCTGTGACCGACACAGGGATCGGTATTCCGCGGGAAAAGCTCGGCATTCTGTTTGACAAATTTACCCAGGTGGATACCTCAACCACTCGCCAGTACGGTGGAACAGGCCTCGGCCTGGCAATTTCCAAGCAGCTGTGCGGTCTGATGGGAGGCGACATCGGGGTCGAGAGTCAGGAGGGGCGGGGGTCGGAGTTCTGGTTCACCGTCCGGCTCGGCCGCCAGGCTGGCTCCTTCGGGCCAGCGGAGACGCAGCACCTGGCCATAGCGGACCTGCGCAACGCTCGGGTACTGATCGTCGACGACAACGCGACCGGCAGGGAGATCCTGACCAGCCGGCTGGCCGGTTGGGGGATTCGCACCGCGGAGGCTGCGGATGGGCCGTCGGCCCTCGTCGCACTGCACGAGGCACTGGACACCGACGATCCGTTCCAGGCCGCGCTCGTCGACATGCAGATGCCAGGGATGGACGGGGAAGCCCTCGGGCGGGTTATCAAGGCCGACAGCCGTCTCCGCTCCACCGGCCTGGCGATGCTCACCTCGCTCGGCATGCGGGGCGACGCCCGGCGGCTGCGGGCCATCGGATTCGCGGCCTGCGCGACCAAGCCGATCCGGCAGGAGGAGCTCAAAAGGGTCCTGGTCCACGCCCTGGAAGCTGGGCCGGACCAGGACCTGATCCTGGAATCCGAGGCGGTGGGGGCGACCGGGCGGGGCCGGGCAGGCACAGCCGGTCAGCAACCGCAGAGCAGATTCGCCGGCCGCCGGACCCGCATCCTGCTTGCGGAGGACAACGTCACCAACCAGCAGGTGGCCCTGGGCATGCTCCGAAAGCTGGGGCTGACCGCAGACGCCGTCGCGACCGGAACAGAGGCGGTGGCAGCCGTCCGGGGCCTGCGCTATGACCTGGTGCTGATGGATGTGCAGATGCCGGAGATGGACGGGTTCACCGCGGCCGGCGAGATCCGGAATCTGCCGCCGGAGGCCCGCGACATTCCCATCATCGCGATGACCGCGCACACCATGCAGGGAGACCAGGAACGATCCCTGGCGGCGGGCATGAACGACTTCGTGTCGAAGCCAGTGTCGCAGGAGGCCTTGGCCGCTGCGCTTGACCGGTGGCTGCCGGCCGCAGGCCAGACCACCCCGCCGGATGGGCCGCCGGCCGTGGAAGCGCCGGATGCGCTGGTGGCCGCAGAGGCCGCGGATGCGCTGCCGGCCGTTCGTGCCCGGCTGGCAGAACTGGTCGAGGACGGGGGATCGGAGGAGGTTGCCTTCGTCCGTGGCCTGGTCACGTCGTTTCTCGCCAGCGCGCGTGACCTGGTGGAGAATCTGCGCCTGGCGGTGCTCGACGCCGATGGGCCACTCGTGCTGTACCGGGCCCATGCACTCAAGGGGGCGGCGTCGAATGTCGGCGCGGTCCGTATCGCCGCCATCTGCGCTGAGATCGAGCATCTGGTGGACGGCGATGAGGTGTCCCGGGCCTCCGGCGAGATCAGACGACTCAGCGCCGCGCTCGATCAGGCGCCGCAGGAGTTCGACGCGGCGTTCGCGCAGGTCGTCTCCTGCCCTGGAAGACCGGCCGTCGATCGGGATCGTGCCTAGCGACTCTCACTCGGGCTCGGGTTGCTCCAGCAACTCGGTGACCTGTTCGACCAGTTGTCGGGGATTGAAGGGCTTCTTGATGTAGGCGGTCGCACCGGCCTCCAGCCCCTCGGCGACCTCACTACTGCCGCCCTTGGCCGTCA
>JAFGOK010000171.1 GCA_016926535.1 Micromonosporaceae bacterium
GAGTCGCCGATCCGGAGCGCAAACGGAAGATCATCGGTAGGGAGTTCATCCGGGTCTTCGAGGCGGCAGCGCGGGAGCTGGAGGCGACGGAGCACGTCGAGTTTCTCGTGCAGGGCACGCTGTACCCCGATGTCGTCGAGTCGGGTGGAGGCGCTGGCACAGCCAACATCAAGTCTCATCACAACGTTGGCGGGCTTCCGGAGGACCTGAGTTTCGCACTGGTCGAGCCGCTTCGGGCGTTGTTCAAGGACGAGGTTCGGGCGCTCGGACTCGCTCTCGGCCTGCCAGAAGAGATCGTCTGGCGGCACCCATTCCCCGGTCCTGGGCTCGCGATCCGGATCATCGGCGAGGTGACCAGGGAGCGGCTGGAGGTGCTGCGCGCCGCCGATCTGATCGCCCGGGAGGAGCTGACGGCCAGCGGCCTCGACCGCGAGGTCTGGCAGTTCCCGGTCGTCCTGCTCGCCGACGTGCGGAGTGTCGGGGTCCAGGGAGACGGCCGAACCTATGGGCACCCCATCGTGCTCCGCCCGGTCAGCAGCGATGATGCGATGACGGCTGACTGGTCGCGCCTGCCGTACGACGTGATCGCGCGGATCTCCAACCGGATCACCAACGAGGTGCCCGAGATCAACCGAGTCGTTCTCGATGTGACGAGCAAACCCCCGGGCACCATCGAGTGGGAGTAGATCGTTCAGCATACGCCCAGCTCTGGCTGGTTGACCCGGATCGAGCGGAGTTAGCCTTGTGGACTGTCGGCTAGCCGACAGTCGTTCTGGAGTGACCTTGTGACTATCGCAGAATTTCGCCCGTGACCCCCGCGCTGGAACCTCTACGCCGGATTGCGGCGTACGCCCTGTGCCACGAGCGGTCGGATGGGAAGAAGGGACTGGATCCCTCAGAGCCATCCGACCAAGTACTGCTGGTCAGGGCCTCTCCGTCGTCCGGTACCCCCGGCACCTGGTCGTTGCCAGGCGGAGCCGTCGCCCACGGGGAGAGCCCGCTCGACACGGTGGTGCGCGAGACGGCTGCGGAGACCGGGCTGTCCGTCGCGGTCGCTGGGCTGCGCAATGTCCTGTCCGACATGCGCGCATTGCCGAGCCGCGGTGTCACGATCCACACGGATCGCCTGATCTACGGCGTGACCGTCCGGGGTGGGATGGCGCGGGACCGGATCGGGCAACCGACAGATCTCGCGCGCTGGGTGACCCTCGGGGCGATGGAGAAGCTGCCGTTGCGGCCGTTCACGGCGCGGGCGCTGGACCTGCCACCGGCCTCCGTGGATCTCCGTCCGGACGAGCCGCCGGAGTACCCCTCGTTCTACGCTGTTCCCGGGCCGGACGGCCTGCACCGGGCACAGCGGTTCGCGGCGTACGCCGTTGCGACCGACCCGGCCGGCAGGGTGCTGCTGACCCAGGTCGCTGCGGGCTACCCTGGGGCAGGCCGCTGGCACCTGCCAGGCGGCGGGACGGACTTCGGGGAGCAGCCGGGGCGGGCGCTGGTGCGGGAACTCGCGGAGGAGACCGGCCAGCACGGCGAGATCGTCGAACTCCTCGGCGTCGGAAGCCACCGTGACGCGGCGTCACTCGGTCCTGAGGGTTTTCCGATTGACTGGCATGGCGTCAGGGTCTATTACCGGGTCCTCGTCGCCGTGGCGCAGGCCCCTCGGGTGCTGGACGTCGGCGGGTCGACCTGCGAAGCGCAGTGGTTCGAGCCCGATGCTGTCGGGGGGCTGACGGTGACTGAGGTCACAGCGGAGGCGCTCCGGGCAGCCGGGATACGCTGACCAGCGGGGGAGCACGCTGAGTGACTGACCATTTGTATGAGTCGACGTGTACCAGATCGTTTCATTGCCGTTGTTTCGGCCGCCCGGCCATCGCCAAGTGATGTCGGTATGTGCGATGGTGTAGGCCGCATACCGCGACGGGCGCTGGAGACGTCGGTGACACCGAGCCGCACGCGACCGTAGGGACCGTGTTCCTGCATGGAGGATCAGTGTCGAGAGCCCCCTGGCGCCGGTTTCGCGCGACAGATGTTCCTCGCCCGGCCGGGCGGAGATGGGTAGGGCTGCGTCGCGGCGGCTCGCTCGCTCGGCAGGTCCTGCAGGTCGCCCGCATCACCAGGCATGACAGAGCGGCTGGCGCTGCCGGGACGACCGCGTTGGTCTCCCCCTCTGCGGCGACCTCCGAGGAGTTGACGCCCCGCCGGGGCCGCCTCGCCTCGATCCGCAGGGTGCGCAAGCGCGACTCGCCCGGGGCAACGGCCATCCGGGAGAACGCGCTGTCCGCAGGGCTGCTGCCGATTCCGGTGAGCCCTGCTGTGCCAGCACTGTCGGGCCCTGCCCCTGCTGGCCCACTGACGATCCCGCTGCTACCCGGCGACCGGACGGTGGCCCGGCGGTTGCGGTTCGCCCTGGTCAACGCCTGCACACTGGCCAGCCTCTCGCTCGGCATGGTCGCCATCTTCCTCGCCTTCAGCGCCGAGCGGGTGCACTGGGCGGCGCTGGCCCTGATCGCCTGTGTCGTGTTCGACGGGCTCGACGGGGCACTGGCGAGGAAACTCGGCGTCGCCAGCCCCTTTGGCGCGCAGATGGACTCCCTCGCCGACATGTGCTCGTTCGGCGTCGCCGCCCCCGTGGTCGTCTACGCGTGGCTTGAGGGCTCCGCTCCGGCCGCGATGGTCGCCCCCGCCTGCGCGCTCGTTGCGATCTGCGCTGCGATCCGGCTGGCCCGGTTCAACGTCTCGCCGAAAGACGGCAGGTTCTTCTGCGGCGTACCGACGACAATGGCCGCCGCGGTGCTGGCGATCGGCACGCTCGTCGCCCCAAGCATGCCTTCCTGGCTGCGGATCGCGGCGATCTCCCTGCTTGCTCTGGCGATGGTGTCCAGTTTCCCGTACGCGAAGCTGGCCAGACTGCTGAGACTGCCGCCGTGGTTGCTGATCGTGCCGGTCATCGGTCTGCTGCTCGACTACCGCCTCACCTACGCACTGGTCGTGCTGGCCTACCTGGTCAGCGGCCCGCTGATCTGGCTGAGCCAGCGCCGGGCCGCCGCTCTGGCATAGCCCGCCCGCCAGCCCGCCCGCCCGCCAGCCCGCCCGGTGAAGATCATCACGATTGGAACGCTGGAGCCATTTCCGGCGGCAACACCCGCGCTAGCGTTCCAGCCGCAACGATCTCCCGCTAGCCCTCGTCCTCTGCCACCCACCGGGCGATCACTGTCGACCCCGCTGTGACCCGGTCCTCGGGCGAGACGACGGCGGCGGCGCGGTCTGCGGGAAGATAGACATCCGTCCGTGAGCCAAACCGGATCA
>JAFGOK010000748.1 GCA_016926535.1 Micromonosporaceae bacterium
CAGACGGTGGACCGGTCAGAATTCTGGTGGTCGACGACGAAACGACGCTGGCCGAGTTGCTGACCATGGCGCTGCGGTATGAGGGCTGGGACGTCCGGAGTGCCAATGACGGGATCGGTGCCGTGCGGGCCGCGCGGGAGTTTCGGCCGGACGCCGTCGTGCTGGATATCATGTTGCCAGATTTCGACGGTTTGGAAGTACTCCGACGGATTCGGTCTGATAATCCGGATATTCCAGTATTGTTCCTGACCGCCAGAGACGCCGTTGAGGACCGGATCGCCGGCCTGACCGCCGGGGGCGATGACTACGTCACCAAGCCGTTCAGCCTGGAGGAGGTCGTCGCCCGGCTGCGGGGCCTGATGCGACGCAGCCGGGTCGCCGCGCCGCGCGACGAGTCGCTCCTCGTCGTCGGGGATCTGACCCTCGAAGAGGAAAGCCGGGAGGTCTATCGCGCCGGCACACCGATCCAGCTGACCGCCACGGAGTTTGAACTGCTGCGGTTTTTCATGAGAAACCCCCGTCGCGTACTCAGCAAGGCGCAGATCTTGGATCGGGTGTGGAACTACGACTTCGGCGGGCAGGCCAACGTCGTCGAACTGTACGTTTCCTACCTCCGCAAGAAGATCGACGTCGGGCGGGAGCCCATGATCCATACCATGCGAGGCGCTGGATATGTCCTCAAGCCGGCGTGCTGACCGGCGGGCGCACGCGAGCGGGTCACGCTGGTGCAACCCGCACTCGTTGCGGGTGCGGATTCTCGTCGTGTTCGTCGGGCAGTTCGCGCTGATGTTCCTGCTCGTCGGGACCATCACTGTGCTGACGCTCAGCGAGTTCCAGGTGGGTCAACTCGACGATCGGCTGTCCGCCGCGAATGATCGGTTTGTGCGGAAACCTCCCCCAGTGCGCCAGTCCCAGCAGAGTGAGCTACCCTCAGCGACCGAACCCCCCCCAAGCTCGAGTGGCACGGCGACCACCAACAGCGCACCAAGCCCTGGCAGCACTCCAGGCTCTGAGGGTACCCAGGGGGGCGGGGGAAGCAGCGATCTGTCCAGCCTGTTTTCCGCTGGGCAGAGCGTGAAGACCATCGCCGCTCAGATCGTCAATGGCACCGTGACGAAGGCGGCCATCCTGGAGGAATCGGCGGCGCAGCCGCTGCCGGCCTCGGTGCAGCGGATCCTGGAGGAGCTACCGGCGGGGGGCAGAGACAAGAAGTACACCAGGGACCTCGGGGAGCTCGGCACCTACCGGCTGATCGCCAAGAGCCGCTCTGACGGAGAGATCCTGGTGACCGGCCTGCCGATGGACGAGGTGCTGGCGGCGCGGTACCAGCTGATCGGCATCGAGCTGGTCGTCGGGCTCGCGGCGCTGCTGATCCTGACCTTCGCCGGGGCCGCGGTGATCCGGGTCGCGCTTGCTCCCCTGACCAGGGTGGCCACCACCGCCCAGCGGGTGAGTAGCATCCCGCTCCATGAGGGCGAGGTCGGCCCGCTTGCCAGGGTCCCCGCTGCGGACACCGACCCGCGGTCCGAGGCCGGTCAGGTTGGAGCGGCGTTCAATCGCATGCTCGATCACGTTGCCTCCGCCCTGGCTGCCCGGCAGGCCAGTGAGACCCGGTTGCGGCAGTTCGTCGCGGATGCCAGCCACGAGCTGCGCACCCCGCTTGCCGCGATCCGCGGCTACACCGAGCTGACCCGGCGGCATCGCCTCACGACCCCGCTCCCGGTCGGTGACGCCCTGGACCGGGTCGAAGCCGCGGCCAGCCGGATGACGACCCTGGTCGAGGACCTGCTCCTCCTAGCCCGGCTCGACGCGAAGCGACCGCTGGAACGCCAGCAAGTCGACCTCTCCGCGATCGTGATCGAGGCGACCACCGACGCGCATGTCGCCGGGCCGGGCCACCGATGGCTGCTCGACCTGCCGGAAGACTCCATCAGCACCGTGGGCGATCGCACGCGGCTGCACCAGGTGTTCGCCAACCTGCTGGCCAACGCGCGGACCCATACCCCGCCGGGCACGACCGTCACCGTCAGCATGGCGACGATCGGCGACCAGGCTGCCATCCGGGTGATGGACAACGGGCAGGGGATCTCGCCGGAACTCGTGCCCCGGTTGTTCGAACGGTTTGCCCGGGGTGACTCGTCCCGATCTCGGTCGACCGGGAGCACCGGGCTCGGGCTGGCGAT
Source organism: Micromonosporaceae bacterium (assembly GCA_016926535.1). Classification (GTDB taxonomy): domain Bacteria; phylum Actinomycetota; class Actinomycetes; order Mycobacteriales; family Micromonosporaceae; genus JABDRL01. Next base: position 2,184 of record JAFGOK010000748.1, read on the forward strand.
CGTTGACGCGGTGACCACGGCTCACGGGGGCAGGGTCGAGGTGACCAGCGTGCCCGGCTGTACCGCGTTCGTCGTGTGGCTCCCGCTCATCGGGGAGGCGCCGGGGAACCCGGGGTTGGAGCGTCGAGGATCTGGTCGCGGACCTTGCGGCGCAGGACCTTGCCGACCTGGCTCCGGGGCAGTTCCTCCAGCACGATGATCCGGCGGGGGATCTTGTACCCAGCGATGTGGGTGCGGCACCACGTGCGAACGGCCTCCTGCTCGATCACCGCGCCCTCGTCCGCAATGATGGCGGCGGCGACATGTTCCCCGCTGGGACGCGCTGGCAGGCCGACGACTGCGACGTCTGCGACGCCCGGGTAGTCCCGCAGCACCTTCTCGACCTCGGAGGGATAGACGTTGAAGCCGCCGGTAATGATCAACTCCTTGATGCGGTCGACGATCGTGATGAAACCGTCGGCGTCCATCGTGGCCAGATCGCCGGTGCGGATCCAGCCACCGGGCAGCATGACGGCCGCGGTCTCATCGTCGCGGTGCCAGTACCCCGACATCACCTGGGGTCCGTGGATGAGGAGCTCCCCGGGTTTGCCGGCCGGGAACTCGTGGCTCGGATCCTCCGGGTCGACGATCTTGCATCGGGTCGAGGGGAAGGGGATACCGATCGATCCGGGCCGGCGCTTCGTGGAGATCGGATTGCCGACAGCGACCGGCGAGGTCTCCGTCATGCCGTAGCCCTCGACGAGGAATCCCCCAGCATGGCGTTCCCACTGCTCGACGACTGATTCGGGCAGCGACATCGCGCCGGAGATGCAGAACCGGATCGAGGTCAGGTCGCATTTGCCCTGCTCGGCAGCGACGGCGAGGCGCTCGTACAGGGTTGGAACCCCGGGCAGGAAGGTCGGCCGGCAGCGATGGATCGCGTCGATCACCGGGCCGAGCTCGAAGCGGGGCATCAGGACCAGGCGGGCCCCGAGGCCGACAGCGAAGGTCAGGCAGAGCGTCAGGCCGTAGGCGTGGAACAGCGGCAGCACGGCCAGGATGGTCTCCTCGCCCTCGCGGATCCCATGGCACCACACTCTGCCCTGCTCAGCGTTGGCTGCGAGGTTGCTGTGGGTGAGGACGGCGCCCTTTGGCGTTCCCGTCGTCCCGCCCGTGTACTGGAGTAGCGCGACATCGGAAACGGTCGGCTCCGGGTACGCGGGGTCGAGCGGAGGAGTCCCCGCGACCATCGACTCCCACCGCGGTGATCCGGCGGGGAGCGATCCGCGCATCTGATCCCTGGTCTTGCGCGCCGCTGGGACCGGCAGCCGGAGTGCCAGGCGCTTGGAGAGGGGGAGTCCGGCGGCCAGGTTCACTCCGATGATGGTCGTGACGGAGGTCCTGCCGACGATGCCCGCGACGGTCTCAGCGGTCTTCTCCCAGCAGATGACCACCTTCGCCCCGTGGTCGGCAAGCTGGACCGCCAGCTCGTCCGCAGTGTAGAGGGGGTTGTGCTCGACGACGATCGCGCCGATACGCAGGGCCGCGTAGAAGGCGACGACATGCTGCGGGCAGTTCGGCAGGATCAGCCCGACGCGGTCGCCTTGGGCGACGCCCAGCCTGCGCAGCGCTTCGGCGCCCCGCAGGACCTGGTCCATCAGTTGCGCGTAGGTGGTGGTCGCGCCGAAGAAGTCCAGGGCGACGTGGGAGCCGAACCGGGCTGCGGAGTTCTCCAGCA
>JAFGOK010000172.1 GCA_016926535.1 Micromonosporaceae bacterium
CGGTCGTCCCAACCGGCCGGCGACGACGGCTGGCCGACACCGGCCATGCCAGGTGGCGGGGCGGCCTCGTCCGGCGGGACCGACTGGCCCGATCCGGCCGTACCCGGCGGCGACCAGGCAGCACAGGGTGCGGCAGAGGGCGCGGCAGGGGGCGCGGAACCCGCCAGGCAGGCTCCGCGTTCGCCGGAGTCCAGCCATCAGCGGCCCGGTCGCGCGGGGAAGGGGCGGCCGGAGCATCGTTCTCGGCGTCCGGGAGGGCAGGGCGAGGCGGCTCGTCCGGCAGTGGGCCGCCCGGTGTGGGACGGTCCGGCGCAGGAGCCGCCCTTCGACCCGGACTACGATGCCGCACCGGACCACGATGCCGCGGCCTATCCCGGGTTTGACCCCGGGGACGAGCCCGTGGACGACGAACAGGCCGCCGGTCCCCGCGAGTCAGGGGCGGACCAGGCCGTTCGACTACTGACCGAGGTGTTTGGCGCCGAACGGATCGACAGCAGCACCTGACCCAATTCCAGACGATCGAGATGAGAACGGAGCCCTTTCGTGCGCCCTGGTGGACAGCCGAACATGCAGCAGCTCATGAAGCAGGCCCAGAAGATGCAGCAGCAAGTGACCCAGGCCCAGGCAGAATTGGCCCGGACCGACGTGGTCGGTACCGCTGGCGGCGGCTTGGTCCGGGTAACGGGCACGGGGACGGGCGAGGTCACGGGGATCAAGATTGACCCTCGGTCCGTCGATCCAGAGGACGTCGAGACCCTGGAGGACCTGATCCTGGCGGCATTGCACAACCTCGCGGAGGAGACGCACGCCTTGGCGGAACGGACCATGGGACCGCTGGCCGCAGGGTTTGGCGGCGGCCTCGGCGGGGGGCTCGGGCTTCCGGGCCTGTAGCCGCCCAACGGATCGGGCGGTGAAGCGGGATCGGGAACAGATCGAGCGGAAGACGACAGCGTGTACGAGGGTGCTATTCAAGACCTGATCGACGAGTTGGGCCGGTTGCCAGGCATCGGCCCGAAAAGCGCGCAACGCATCGCGTTCCACGTGCTTTCAGCCGATCCGATCGATATCAAGCGACTGGCCGCCGTGTTGCTGCGGGTGAAGGAGTCGGTGCATTTCTGCGAGGTGTGCTTCAACGTCGCAGAGGCCGACCGGTGCCGGATCTGCCGCGACCCCCGCCGGAGCGAGGAGGTGCTCTGCGTCGTCGAGGAGCCGAAGGACGTTGTCGCCATCGAGCGGACCGGGGAGTTTCGCGGGCGCTACCACGTCCTTGGCGGGGCGATCAATCCCCTGGAAGGGATCGGCCCGGACAACCTCCGGATCCGGGAGTTGATGGCAAGACTCGCCGCCGGGGCGATCAAGGAGCTGATCCTCGCGACCGACCCGAACACCGAGGGCGAGGCGACAGCGACCTATCTTGCTCTGATGGTCAAGCCCATGGGTCTCATCGTGACCCGGCTCGCCAGCGGCCTTCCGGTCGGTGGCGACCTGGAGTACGCCGACGAGATCACGCTTGGCCGGGCCTTTGAAGGGCGCAGGGAGATGTAGTGCCGCGCTGCTGCGCTGGTGTCAGCCCTCGGGACGGTGTCAGCCCTCGGGACGATTGAGGAGCCCGACGGCCAGGTGGTGCACTGCGTCGAGATCCGCCGGATCGGTCAGCTGGCAGGTGCCCCCGGTCACGACATACCACTCCTCGGCGTCCTTGTACTGGACCACCAGCCGGACGGCCCGGCCGGGGTGCAGTTCCGTGACCAGGGTGAGATCGCCAGTGACAACGCCGACCTCCTCGGTCATGACCCCTCCGCCGATATTGGCGATGTCAGTCGTCCTCCGGTCGAGGACGTCGTCCGTACCTGACGGATCTTCTGATCGTCCGATCATGTGCAGGTCTCCAGCATCTCGGCGAGTTTTGACTTCTCGGCCGCGGTCACCGTCAAGTCCCACTGGGACTTGACGGTGATCCATTTCGTGGCATAAACGCACCAGTAGGCCTTGTTCGGAGGCGTCCACTGGGATGGGTCCTGATCGCCCTTGGACCGGTTGGTCGTCGCGGAGACCGCTAGGAGCTGCGGTCGGGTCAGATCATTGGCGAAGGACGATCGCTTCGTATCCTCCCAGCTGTCCGCCCCTGATCGCCAGGCATTGGCCAGCGGCACCATGTGATCGATGTCGAGCTTGCCGGGATCAGTGAAGGTCTTGTTGTCGTAGACGCTGGTCCATTTCCCCGAGGTGATGGTGCAGCTGTTTTTGATCTTGACGTTGCTGCCGTCCCGCTTGAGCACGACGTCCCTGGTGTCGCACCCGTCTCCCTGGTCACTCCAGTGTGGGAAGCGATCCCTGCTGTATCCCTTCATGGAATTCGCCGTGGCGACCCGCAGCGTGGCGAGGTCCGCCGTTGCTTGCTCGCCCAGGGCGCGCTCGTCTCCGGTCGGGACAGCCCCACTCGCCGGTGCCCCAGAGCCATCGGACACGCTGACGTCACAGGCCGCCAGCAGGGTGATGGCGGCTACCGCGGTGATGATCGCGATGGCCGCCATCAGAACAGATCGTGTGAAGTGCCAAAGGATGCGCATGGAGTCATGCTGCGCCATGAATCTTGCGCGGGGAAATCCCGCTCCCGGGTGGCGCTGGTCCGACCAGGGTGCGTGCTCCTAGATCGCGATGACGCTGACCCCGAGCGCCATGGCGATCAGCGCCACGGCGACGACCGCCGCCGCCACCTCGTGGTTGCCCTCGACAACCTTGGCGAGGGTCGTGTTGGTGATGACCCACAGGTCGATGACCACGCACAGGAGGTAGAACAGCGCCAGCGCGATGACCGCGGTGGCAGCGAAGCCAACGAGCCCGCTGCTCCAGCTGACGAACTCGCCGGCGATCGCGTTGCGCAGCACCAGGCCGAGGGCGATCGTGAAACCACTCGCAATGAAGGCAGCGGCGAGGTTCCCTTCCTTGACCCGCGCGTTCAGGTTGAACGGCGGGATGCTCCCGTTGCCGAGGTAGGCCCCGACCAGCACCGCGATCCCGAGTCCGGTGAAGATGAACGTCGAGGCGAGCGCCGTGGCCAGGGAGGGGGCGGAGCCGGTCAGCCCTGCCCCGATGACCAGACCGGACGCGGCGTAGAACGATCCGCGCACCAGACCGACGGCGGCGGATCCCTCAAGTTCCGGGCTGCCGGCACTGATGACGAGCGGGGCCAGGTATCGCAGACCGAGGAGCAGCGCCGTGATCCAGATGCCACCACCGATCAGCCAGGCGAGGTCCTCCCAGGCGCTGTCTGATTTGACCGACAGCAGGGCGATCAACGCGATGGCCTGCCCGAAGACCAGCCCCGCGCGCTGGAGTGCGTAGGCGACCTTCCGCTCTTCGAAGAGCGCTCTGTGGTCGTCGAAGGCGGTGATCCGATTGATGATCGCCCATGCGAGCACGATGAATGCGGCGAAGATGACGAGCTTCAGGCAGGCAAGTCCGTAGTCGCCCAGACCGGGCAACTCGTAGTACTGGCCGATACGCACGGGCGTCTCACCAGTCCTTCCACGATTGGTTCTGGTTCAGATTCGATGCAATGACATGGGGGACAAATCGACTCTGGTTGTTCGTGATCAGGCCCGCCGTCTCGCCAGGTGTTTCCCGGAAGCACAGCCCTGACGGCTTCTGATCGATCATCCATACGCCGGTGACCGTCCGAAAAGGACCGCCAACCCCATCAAACAGCGGCAGGGGAGCGTACTCCTGAAGGATGTACCCCTCTGCGCCGTA
>JAFGOK010000173.1 GCA_016926535.1 Micromonosporaceae bacterium
AGGCGAGTGAATGCGACTGAGCATTCATAGCGGTTGTGAGCCAACTTGTCTCCCCCTGGTCTTTGATGTTTTGTCCAAAAAAGACCATATTTGTGGGTGTATGAAGTGATGATCATCGTTAAAAAGTGTGCAAACTCATCATTGTGGCTTTGGCTCCTATCTGGATGGTTGGGAGGGCAAGACATTCGGCCCCATCTACAGCTAGTAAATGGGGCCGTGCCGAGAGTGAAATGGTGCGCCGCTACCGGGGCGGGGCCGTGCCCGCCGCAGCCCTGGCCCGCTCGACGTGGAGCAGGGAGAGCGCGTGCCTGACGACGCTGATCAGGACCTGCTTCGCCGACTCTCGCGTCCGCGCGTCGCATGGCATCAGCGGGACCTCCGGATTGATCGTCAATGCCTCTCTGATCTCGTCCATCTCGTAGTAGGGTGCCCCGTCGAAACAGTTCACCGCGACGAGATACGGGATGCCCCTGCTCTCGAAGAAATCGATCGGCGCGAAGCTGTCCTCGACCCGCCGGGTGTCCACGATAACGACGGCGCCGATGGCGCCCCGGCAGATCTCGTCCCACATGAACCAGAACCTGGTCTGGCCCGGTGTGCCGAACAGATACAGGATCAGGTCCTTACTGATGGTGATCCTGCCGAAGTCCATGGCGACCGTCGTGGTCGTCTTGTTCGGCACCTTCGACGGGTCATCGAGGCCGATGCCCGCCGAGGTCATGAGTGCCTCAGTGGTCAGCGGCGTGATCTCGGATACGGCGCCAACCATCGTGGTCTTTCCGACGCCGAATCCTCCGGCTATCACGATCTTCGCGGATGTGATCGCGGCCGCTGGCGTGGTTGATGAACGTTCAGAGCCGGCGAAGTCCAACGAGTACCCTTTCCAGAACCTCAATGCGCTGGCCGATATCCCCGGTTATCTCGGTGCTGTGGAGGATGAGCAGCCCGGCTGTGACCATGTCGGCGACCAGAACCCGCGCGACCCCCAGCGGCATGCCGAGATATGCCGCGATCTCCGCCATCGACTGTGGACGATCGCTGCACAGCATGGCGATGGTCCGCCGGTCCCGCTCTGAGAACTGAGCCTCCCTCAGCCCCTGCGGGCTCGTCACCAACACAGCTTCGATCGCGATGGCCTGCGTCGGCTCGGTCCGTCCGCGAGTTACGGCGTACGGACGGACGAGCGCGCCGCGCGGGTCATCGTTGCCATGCCCCATGGCGCCGTCCCCTTTGCCATCCAGGCCGGACGTCTTGCGCGACCGGCACGTCGTCTATCGCTCGACCCCACTGACAACCGCCTGCCGGCGGCCAACCGCGAGCGCCTTCCCGACACGGTCAACAAGAAGTGACATCTCATACCCGATCTGACCGACGTCGCAGTGGCGGGAGGCGAGCACCACGAGCGAGGACCCGTCACTTATCGACATGAGGATAAGATAACCAGCTTCCATGTCGACGATCGTCTGTCGAATGACGCCGCCGTCGAAGTGGACAGCGGCTCCCGAGGCAAGACTGACCAGCCCTGCCGCGATCGCCGCGAACTGCTCTGCCCGTTCGGCCGGGAGATCCTGGGATGCGGATACCAGGAGACCGTCAACCGAGACGACGACGACATGGGCAACGCCGTGCACCTGCTCGACGAAGTCATTGAGTAGCCAGTCCATCTCCCGCGTCGCGCCGGATCCGGTGGTCATTTCCCGCTCCCTTCAGCGGTTCCAGGAGTGCCGAGATCCGCTCCGCCGGTGGCGCTGCGACCTCGTTGCACTCCCCGTTGATAGGTCGACAACAAACCACGTACCTCATCAGGGGTCCGCCGAGCGCGGGCGGTCGTCTTCGTCTCGACGCCTCCAGGAACGAGTTGTGCGCCCGGGTTGCGTTTGGGAAGCCCGGACCGGGTTTTCTTGTCAACCGGGGGTGCCGCCGCGGCAGCAGCGGCCCGCCAGCCGTCGTCCGCCCGGGTACGCCAGCGGTCTGACGGATCCATCGCAGCTGATGGTGCCGGGGCTGCGGTTGGCCTCGTCGGTAGCGGCGTTCCAGCGACCTGGGTCGCTGACTGGCCGGTCGCGGCAGGACCGCCGGAAGCCACTGGCCGGGCCAGTGGCTGGTGCGCGGCGACCGGCTGGCCACCCACCCCCGCAGTGGTCGGTGTGACGACACTGATCGCTGCGGTGTTGCCGTGCGTGCGGAACCAGGCAGCTTCGATTTCCCGGTAGATGGGGAGTTCCGTCGTGTCGTCGGACGCGACCGGGGGAGCGGTCTTCGCCGGGTCGACCCCCATGGTGACGGGCACCGGCTGGGCGATTGGCTGCGTGATTAGCGGCCGCTGGACCGCCGGGGGCTGCGGGGGAACCACCGGCGGCCGCTGAGGAGCCGCAGGAGGCGCGGGCGGGGCCGGAGGGATGGCTCGTGGCGGGACGGCCGGGGGGACGGCTGGCGCGGGTGCTGGCCAGGTAGCTGGCGGACCCGCGATCGGCCGGGGGGCGTTGAATTCCGCTGGCGATGGCCAGCGACCGGCCGTCGGACCGGGACCGGACTGCG
>JAFGOK010000749.1 GCA_016926535.1 Micromonosporaceae bacterium
GCAGTCCGTGACGTGAGGCCACGGTTTCCGTTACTTCGCGTCCAGCCGCGCAATACGGGTCGGCGAAATTTACGTGTACCGCTCCGTCGTCATAGTAGGTCTGGGCCCTACCAGTTGTTCGGTCGATCATTTGGTCCGGCAGGACGAACGAGCCGGGGCCGAGCTCCGCACGGAGTCCGCCGACAGCGCATGGGGCGAGGATCTGGCGAACCCCAAGGGACCGAAGCGCCCAGAGATTCGCCCGGTAGGGGATGCGATGCGGCGGAAATCGATGGTCATGACCGTGTCGAGGCAGGAAGGCCGTCGGCCGGCCGGCGACTTCAGCGACGGAGATCGGATCGGATGGTTCCCCGAACGGGGTAGTGATCCGGTGTACTTCGGGATCATTGAGCAGGGCATATAGCCCGGATCCGCCAATGATGGCGGTTTCGGCGATGACGACCACAGGACAGACCCTAATCGGATCGGGGTGAGTCAGGCTATCGTGCCAGGCATGAGCCTAAGGCAGATCACTCGTCTGCAGTCGGAGCGACCGAGCCGCGCGACGGGGGCCGTACGGCTATGTTTTGGGTTGTTCGGCAGGTCAGGATAAGGGCGGCGAGCGTGCGAGAGACGGATCGGCCGGGAGAACCGGGAACGAGACGGGGGAAGGGCATGGAGTCGCTCGCCGGACGGCTGCTGGTGGCAACCCCGGCCCTGCGCGACCCGAACTTCGAACGTACGGTGGTACTGGTCGTCGCGCATGAGGAAGGCGGCGCGCTCGGTGTCGTTCTCAACCGTGCGACGGAGGTGCCGGTCGCCGAGGTACTCGGAGGGTGGGGCAGCCTCGCGGGCGATCCGCCGGTGGTCTTCGAAGGCGGACCGGTGACCCCAGAAGCCGCCATCTGTCTCGCCAGGGCCCGACCAGGAGTGACCGGCCTTGCTGGTTTCACGCAGATTTCGGGAGCGATCGGGACGGTCGACCTGTCCAAGAGCCCGGAGACGTTACGCTCCGGCGTGATCGCCGTCCGCGTTTTCGCCGGCTATGCGGGATGGTCACCGGGCCAGTTGGAGGACGAGGTCGCGACGCGATCGTGGTTCGTCTTCGACGCGCTCCCCGGGGACGCCTTCGCGTCACGACCCGATGACCTGTGGCCGATGGTGCTCCGGAGACAGGGCGGGTTGCTGGCAGCCGTTGCCCACTTCCCCTCGGATCCGAACCTCAACTAGATGGGGCAGGGATCGGATTCGAGCCGAGAGTCTGAGGTGTGTACTATTACGCGAGTGTCCGCTGACGCGGACAAGATGGGGCTGTGGCGCAGCTGGTAGCGCACCACACTGGCAGTGTGGGGGTCAGGGGTTCGAGTCCCCTCAGCTCCACTTTGTATTTGATATTGAGAAAGCCCTGGTCAGAGGTGGTGCCTCAGCCGGGGCTTCTGTCTACTTGGGATTGGCGGAACTGGTCATGTGCCAGATTCGTGCCAGATCATCCTTCGGTGGCCTTCTGGTGTGCCTCGTTGATCAATTCGTTGAGTGCCGCAGCGATGGCCTGGTCGCGGTCCCGGGTCGCGTGCTGGTAGATCAGGGCAGCTCGGGTGCTGGAGTGCCCGATTCGTGCCATCAGTTCCTTGAGGGTGGCCCCGCTCTGCGCTGACCAGGTACTTCCGGCATGGCGAAGATCGTGCAGGTGGAGGCCCAGTTCCGAGGGGATACCCGCGTCGGTCAACGCCTTGTGCCAGATGCGGTTGAAGTTGCGCCGGCGGGGGATGCCGCCCTGTGCGCCCAGGAACAGCCGACCGTCGGGACCTGGTTGGGCGTACCGTGCCAGGTGCGTTTCGATGTCCGCCCGAAGCCCTTGGGGCAGGGTGATCGGTCGTTTGCCGGCCTCGGATTTCGGATCGTCGTCGACCTGGGTTCCGTCTTCCATTTCCGCTGTCGCCTTGCGTACCCGTATCTCCAACGTGGCGAGGTTGAGGTCGCGTCGCCGCAGCGCGACCAGCTCACCGAATCGGAGTTGGGCGAAGGTGGCCAGCAGCACCAGGAGCCGGTAGCGCGGCTGGATCGCTCTGGCGATCGCGAACACCTGGTCGAGCGTTGCCATCGGTCGTTCGGCCGCTTTGTCCTGCCCCGCGCGCTTGATCCGGCACGGGTTCCGGCGGATCAGATCGTCGTCGACGGCCGTTGTGAAGATCGCGCGCAGGATTCGGTAGGTCTTGGCCACCGTCGAGGGACCCACGCCGGCCGCCAGCCGGTCAGCCCGCCAGCTACGGATCCGCGCAGGGGTGATCTCATTCAGGGAGATCCTGCCGAGGTTCGGCAGGATATGCAGCCGGAGGTGGCGCGCGTACTCCTCGCGGGTTCGAGCTTTCAGGTCCCGTTCCTTGATCCACTGATTGGCGTAGTCGCTCAGGGTCACGTTCCCCGCATCCGGATCGAGCCACGCCCCACGCAGGATGTCCGCTTCCGATTCCACCAGCCATTGCTCGGCTGCCCGCTTCGAGTCGAACGGCTCCGGAGCCTTGCGGGTGAGGCCGTCCGGTCCGGTGTACCGGGCCTGCCAGGTGCCGGAGGGCAGTTGCCGAACACTGCCGAAACGCCGTTTCCTCCCCTTGGTGTTGCCAGCCACTATGCGGCCCTCCGGACTCGACCGATCCGCCGGACCGGCGTGACGGTGCACGAATCGATGTAGCGATCGAGGATGCTCTCTGCGATCCGCACGTGCCGGCCGAAGCGCTTGAACTCGATCCGGCGTTCCTCAATGAGTCGACGCGGGAAGCGCGGGCTGGTACCGAGCCGTTCGGCGACCTCGGGAATCGAAAGGTACTTCTCAGCCATGTGATGTCGCCTCCTTGGCGCGACAGGGATCAAGAGCGTCAGGACCGGGAGTTGCCGAGACACCCACGGGCGGCCCGGTGCCGGCCAGTTGCCGGAGTGCTGCGGTGCGTTGGGCGCGCCATTGGATGCGTTGGGAGACGGCGCGCAGGAGTCGGTGCCCGAGTGGGGCGAGGTCCGGGTCGTCGTGTCGAGCGAATTCCCAGGCGACGGCCTGAGTCGGTTCGGGACTGGCAGCACTGTCGCCGGGTTCGGGGTTGTCGCCCTGGTCGCCGTTGCCGTTCGTCCCGACCAGCGGGGCATGTTCGTGGTCGACGCTGATGCCGAGGAGGGCACGGACCCACGCTTTCGCGTCGTATTTGTGGTCTTTGAGGGTTTTGCCGGACCAGTCGCGGGAGACGAGGATACGTCGTCCGCCGATGCCGAGGGTGGCCTGCTGGTGGACCCTGCCCTTGCAGTGGCCAGGGCGGAGCTTGCCGTGGGCCTTGCTGGGCTGGATGCCATACAGCAACCAGTTGGCGCACCGGTCCGAGCACGGGGTGAGGCGCAGCTGCTCCCACAGCCGGGTGAGGTGATCCCGTTGGGGCTGGGTGCTGATCTCATGGCAGTCGGCGGCGGCTTTGGTGACGTACTTGGTGATGTAGCCGATGGTCCGGTCGACATCCTTCGAATCGGGGCTGACGCCTTTGGCTTTGACCTGGGGTCCGAAGCGGACGACATGGACGGGTTCGGCGTTCTCGTCAGCGTCGAGGGCATCCAGCGCTTCGGCCCAGGTGGGCAGCGGTTGCCGGGTGTCAGGATCCACCCAGGTCGAGGCGGCCTCATCCCAGATCGGGGGATGCTCCGGGGTGTAGCGGGGTTGGTCGACCGCTGGCCACCAGACCTGGTGATAGGTGGCTGCGGCGACCTGTTCGAGCAGGCTGCGGGGGATCGTGCCCCGAATGGCGAAGTGGGCATGCGGGGCCAGACGCTTCTGGGGCTCAACACAGCCGGCGTACTGGACGTTCCAGCCGACCGCCCGCCGCAGGTTCTGCCAGAACCGGTCGAGCAGTCTCGGGAAGTGCACGGCGTCCCAGGCGGCCCGCCGGTAGTCGTAGGTGTCGGGGTCGATGGGGCAGCCCAGGAGCGGATCGTGATCGGGGTGCATCCGTTTGCAGGTGCACGGCATGGGTTTGCCGTTGCCCGATCGGCGCTGCCCGTGGACGGGTCCGTAGGTGTCGAGGGTGAGGGTCAGCCACATCGACGGGCGGTGCTCGCGCCCATCCTGGCCGACGTAGACCCGCCCGATCGTGCGCGGGGAGACCCGCTGCCGAGGAAGGTCCGGGGCATCCTGCCGGCGCCGGGTGGAGCGCACCCGCCGCTTGCCCGCCCGATCATCCGAATCATCGTCACTACTCTCTGGGGTGTGGGAGGGTGCGACCTGCCCGCGCATCCCGGAGGCGGTGATGTAGCCGTCCACCTCCGCGATGCCCTCATCGAGATCGGCGACCTGATGCCATTCGCCGTTGGCCAGCGCGCGAGCCCGCTCGTACTCGAAGTGCGCGCGCAACTCGACCAGTGCCCGCTGTTCGTCGGTGGCGGGGTTCGGCCCGGGGTTGGGTTCGTCCGCCCGGTGCCAGCCCTCGCGGATCTGGACCTGCCGCAGCC
>JAFGOK010000174.1 GCA_016926535.1 Micromonosporaceae bacterium
ACCCCGAAGTCGGGGTGGGTCGGGCTCAAAGACTTCACCAGCGTCGTCTACAACGGCAAGCATCTCGTCTACGGATCGACGACCGACACGGCAGGGTCGTACAGCTCGATGAACTTCGGCCTCTTCACCGACTGGTCCGACCTGGCCTCAGCCAGCCAGAACGCCATGTCCTCCTCCGCCGTTGCCCCGACGCTGTTCTACTTCGCCCCGAAGAAAATCTGGGTGATTGCCGGCCAGTGGGGTGCGACACCATTCTTTTACAAGACGTCGAGTGACCCCACCAACTCGAATGGATGGTCAGCCAACCAGCCGCTCTTCTCTGGCAGCATCCCCGACTCCGCTCCCATCGACCAGACCCTCATCGCTGACAGCACCAACATGTACCTGTTCTTCGCCGGGGACAACGGCAAGATCTACCGGGCGAGTATGCCCATCGGGAATTTCCCGGGCAGTTTCGGCTCGACCTACACGACGATCATGAGCGACACGACGGCCAACCTCTTCGAAGGGGTCCAGGTCTACAAGGTCGCAGGCCAGGACCAGTACCTCATGCTCGTCGAAGCGATGGGCACGAATGGGCGACGCTACTTCCGCTCGTTCACGGCCACCAGCCTGGACGGCTCGTGGACCCCGCAGGCCGTCACCGAGAACAGCCCCTTCGCGGGCAAGGCCAACAGCGGCGCCACCTGGACCAACGACATCAGCCACGGCGATCTGGTCCGCACCAACCCCGATCAGACCATGACCATCGATCCCTGCAACCTCCAGTTGCTCTACCAGGGACGTGACCCCAGCTCCGACGGCACGAGCTACAACCTTCTGCCGTGGCGGCCAGCGGTGCTCACCCTGCAACGCTAACCGCATGACGCTGGTCTGGCTCCGGGGTTCCGGGGTTCCCAACGTTCGGGGGCAACGGCGGATGCCTGCTCGTCATCAGGATCGGATGGAGCTGGATCGGGCGGGCTCGGCACAAGGCCGAGCCCGCCCGATCACGTAGCGGGTCAAACTCCTCCTCGTGGCCGCGACCGGTCACTATAGGCCATCCAGATATTGACTATCCACGATAAGAATGACGAACCTGTCGCCAGAAAATATCGACTCGAATCGCTCGAAACTTGCGAACGCAGGCGCCTGCGGAGGTCCGAACGCCATAAGGGCGACCGTGGTATGCCTGGTTCTGGACCGAGGAGCAGGAACTCCCTGGAGCAGGCCAGCGGGTGGGGTCGGTACGGCGGGTGGGGTCGGTACGGCGGGCTCACTTCGAGCCTAGGACGATGCCTGAGTTGAGACACAGACCAGGGCTGTTGCCGGTCCGCTCGGCGATCTCCATGCAGCGGGCGACCTTGTCAACCTGGGCATTCTTCCTGGTGATCTCTGCCTGCTTCTCGGCGTTGATCAGATCCTGTTCAAGGTTGCGGCTCTGGGCCAGCTTGTCCTGGAACACCTTGATGTTGGCCTCGGTCTTCTCGTCATGGTTGACCCGGATGATCGTGGCCGACAGGATCTCGATGTCGTCGCTGAGGCGCTCCTGGGCCGAGGTCTTCACCTTGTCGGCAAACGGCTTGAGATCGACGTTGAGGTTTCCGGTCTTCGTGTCGATATTGGCCAGCGGATCGTAGGTGGCAAAGGCGTCATTGACCGCCCCGTCAAGCTGGACCCCGACCCGCTGGCCGCGAAACGCCTCGAAATCGCCCTTGTAATCCATAAACTGGCGGGGGGCGCTCCCCGGACGGACCTGCCACTCGATCAGCAACTCAACGCCGGCGTTGGCAAGGGTCGCGGTGCGTACGGTGACAGCCTTGTCCGCGCCAATGTGATCGTATTTTTGCCTGCTGGCGTCCCACTCACCGATCTTCTTCCACGGGGCGACCCAGTTCAGTCCGCTACCTGTGATTTCACCGGTCGGCTTGTTGAATGAGGTCACGATACCGACGTTGCGGACGGGCACGGAGTTGGCCGAGGCTCCGAGCGTGAGGACCCCGGCAAGCAGCGCTGCCCCAGCCGCGCCGCCCGCGACAAGGTCCCTGACGTCGCGGGGTGCCAGGAGACGGCACGGCACCGCGAGGACGGCGCCGACGAAGAGCATGGCTGCGCAGACGAACAACACCGGCATGACGCATCCCTTTCAACAACGTTTATCGATATCGATATCATGCGACAATCGACGCAAGATCGAAATCCGCTTGGGTCTGAATGCCACGATCACCCGCACAAGCTTGATGGTCAATGATTCTGACGTGTCGGGTTATTTGGGCACGTCGACTCGTCCAGCAGAATACGGCACGATGCGTTGGATCCCCAATGGGCTGGCGCGAGCAGTGCTCAGCCGAGGGTCCGCCGGACGTTCATCCCGGCGTATGCCTCAGTGAAGCGATCCTCGCGGTTGAGGTCGCTCGGGCCGGCTCGCTCTGGAGGACAAGGACGGCACCAGCCAGGCCGAGCAGGGGCGCGGCCAAGCCGCCGAACGAGGAGGTGACGGCAACACCGCTGACCATCGTCAGCCGCGACAGGACGACCACGATCACACGCAGGTGGCCGGTCGACGGCCGCCTGGCGTTCAGCCCGAGCGCTGCACTCCGCCTCGAAATACGGCAGGATTGACCCTATGACGAGGAAGGGCAGGTTCCCCGCCTTGTTGCTCCTGCTCCTGGCGCTCTGTCTTTCGGCCTGCGACTCAGCGCCGGAGGCTCGTGCCCCGGTCACCCCGACCGGGGCGCCCGGCTCAACGGTTACCGTTGAGCTCGACGAGCGCCCCTTCGCGCTGCACCTGCCCACGTCCTACGACGCCGTCCATCAGATGCCGCTGGTCGTGCTGCTGCACGGCTACACCTCAAGCGCCGCCGAGGCCGAGCGGTACTTCGCGCTCACCGCCGAGTCCGATCGCCGCGGCTTCTTGTATGCGATGCCCGACGGGACCAGGGACGCCGCCGACGATCGATTCTGGAATGCCACCGACGCCTGCTGCAACTTCTACGGTAGCGAGGTGGATGATGCCGGTTATCTGCGCAGGCTCCTCGAGGTGGTGACGGCCGCGTACCTGGTCGATCCCAACCGCGTCTATGTCATCGGCCATTCCAACGGCGGTTTCATGGCCCACCGGCTGGCGTGCGAGCATCCCTCGGCCATCACCGCGATCGTCTCGCTCGCCGGAGCCGCACCGAACGATCCTGCGAGTTGCACCCCTGCCCTGCCGGTCAGCGTCCTGCAGATCCACGGCACCGCTGACTCGACCATCCGCTTCGACGGCCGCGTCAGCGGCAAAAAATCTTACCCCTCAGCAATGGCCACAGTGGATCTGTGGCGGCGGCTCAACGGCTGCGCTGAGCAGGCCAGCACCTCCGCCACGTCAATAGATCTTGAATCCACTCTGCCCGGAGCCGAGACCACCGTGACGGCCTACCAGGCGGGATGCCGTGGAGGCAGCCGGGTGGCGTTGTGGTCCATCCCCGGCGGGGGCCATGTGCCAACGCTCGGCCCCGGCTTCGCCCCCGCCGTCTTCGACTTCCTCCTGGCCCAGGTCGGGCAGCGGTAACTCGCTCGCGCCGCACGACCGCGGGCGCCGTATCGAAGGAGCATCGCCTTCGGCACGGCGCCCGCGCACCGCTCGTGGTGGTCAGTGGAGTGGTGGTCAGTGGGGTACGTCAGGCCGCGGGAGATGCCAGGTCAGAAACGCCCTGCCCCTTCCCGCGGTGGTGGGTCACCAGACTGTGATGTTGGAACTTCCGCTGCTCTGGTAGCCCTCTGTCGCCAGGATCATGTAGTTGAAGGTACCGAGACTCATCCCCTTGCTGGCCCACGCGTCGAAGTGGTTGCCGGTGGTGATGGTGCCGCCGGTCTTCTTCGACTGCCGGACGCTCCAGTACTGGTTGAACGTCGCGGTGCCCTGGATGGAGGGAGCGTTGTACCGCGTCGTCTGGTAGATGTCGTAGGTGCCACCATCGGAGGTGACGGTGCCCTTGTAGGTCCCCGTCGGCCGGTAGGTGCCCCAGCTGTCGACAATGTAGTACTCAACGAGCGGGCTCGTCGTCCAGCCATAGAGCGTCAGGTAGGCGTTGCCGGAGGGGTTGAAGCTGCCGGAGTAGTTGACGGTCCTGCGGGAGCCGGTGCTCCAGCCCTTGCCGCCAACCCAGTTCCCACAGTTGGTCCAGGAGCTGCTGTAGTTGCCAGCCGATCCCAGGGTCATGGAGACCGACCCACCACCGTCAGTCCAGAATGAGTAGTAGTAGCCGTTGTTCGTGCCGGTCTGGCTGGTGGTGATGGTCGTCGCGGCGCTGGCAATGCCAGGCAGGACCGCTGCGGCGGTGATCAGTGCTGCGGCGCAGGCGCCGCCGATGAGGAGCTTGGTGCGGCGGCGGGTGCGGCCCTTCGGGTGGGCGGGGGCGTCGTTCATATGGATCTTCCTCCTCATAAAGGCCGGCGGAGGGCCACGCGGCGGGGCTCGAGCCAGCAGGGCGGGGCCAGCGCTGCGGTGACGGGGCGGCGGGGTCCCGTACCGGGGCGGAAGCTGGCCGATCGCCGAGTGGCCGACCACCGGAGGATCAGGTCATGGCGGACGACCTGAATCGACAGTGATTGATCTGTCAATGATGAGAGTATTGCCCCGCCCCTGACGCGTGTCAATAATTCCCGTTAATTCTTCGGAAACTATCTGTTTGCTGTGGATCTGCTGAGAAATCATTCGATCTGGCCAGTGGCCTTACTTGTTTGGCCACATCCGACGATACTCAGTACTGTCCTCATTCGACCGGCGCGAACTGAGGCCGGTCTATCCGAAAATTTCGGAGATTTTCCGGATGACAACTGCCGCTCCGGTTCCCGCCGCCGCCCCGGCGTCACCTTCCGGGACGGCGAAGGAAGTCGCTGCAGGGCCTGGGTGATCAGTGCCCGCGCGCAACCGCGCCGCTGGTGGGAGGGCTTGGTGCACAGGTCGTCGATCTGGACCGTGCCGCCGGTCGCGCGTCCCCTCGCCTGGTGGTACACATCGATGCTTGCCACAATCTGCTCACCGGCGTCCCGGATGGCGAGAAACTCCACCCGGTCGGCCCCAGCGCACAGCGCAGCCCGCCGTCGTCGCCGCCGCCCGCACCACGCCCGGCACGCTCACAGCAGCCACGGTCGCCGGCCTACGCCGCGGCCACGTCCCCCACCGCGGCCGTGCTACCACGCACCACCAGCGTGGTCGGAAGTTCCACCCTGTCCTGCTCCGGCCGCTGACCGGCGCTCTGGGCCAGCAGCATCTCCGCCGCAACGGCACCCATCTGCCGCAACGGCTGGCGCACTGTCGTCAGCGGAGGGCCAATCCATTCGGCAAATGGCAGGTCGTCGAATCCCACGACACTGATGTCCTCGGGAATCCGAAGACCCGCCAGCCTCGCCTCCTCGTACACCCCCAGGGCCTGAAGATCGTTCGCCGTCAGGATCGCCGTGGGTCGATCAGGCAATGCCAGCAGCGCCCGAGCCTGCGCCCTGCCGCCATCGACATACAGCGAGGCCGCACGAACCAGCATCGGGTCAGCTGGGACCCCAGCCGCGTCCATCGCCGCCCGATAGCCGTCCAACCGAGCCCGGCAACACAGCAGATCCTCCGGCCCATTGATCATCGCGATCCGCCG
>JAFGOK010000017.1 GCA_016926535.1 Micromonosporaceae bacterium
ACCGAGAACATCTTTCTTGGGAATGAGCCGGGACGGAACGGCATCATCGACTGGAAAGAAGCCCAGCGGCGGGCCATCGCCCTGCTGAACCTGGTCGGCCTCAAGGAGGATCCCGACACCCTCATCAAGAACATCGGAGTGGGCAAGCAGCAGCTCGTCGAGATCGCCAAGGCCATCAGCAAAGACGTCAGACTGCTGATCCTCGACGAGCCGACCGCCGCTCTGAACGAGGCTGATTCCCAGCACCTGTTAGATCTGATCAAGGGTTTCAAGGATCACGGCATGACCTCGATCATGATCTCCCACAAGCTCAACGAGATTGAGCGGGTCGCGGATTCAATCACGATCATTCGGGATGGCCGGACCATCGAGACCCTGGATGTCGCAGCACAGGGGATCAACGAGGACCGCATCGTCCGCGGCATGGTTGGCCGCGAGCTCTCCAGCCGCTTCCCGGAGCACACCCCGTCGATCGGAGCGCCGTTCTTCGAGGTTAGGGACTGGACGGTGCAGCACCCGGTCTCAGAGGACCGCCTGGTCTGCAAGGGATCGAGCTTCGTCGTGCGCCGAGGTGAGATCGTCGGGTTCGCCGGCCTGATGGGGGCCGGGCGGACGGAACTGGCGATGAGCTTGTTCGGGCGCTCCTACGGGGTGTATCAGTCCGGTCGCATCTTCAAGGACGGCCGTGAGATCACGCTGCGGACGGTGGCTGACGCGATCGCCAACGGCATCGCGTATGTCAGCGAGGACCGCAAGTCGATCGGGCTCAACCTGCTCGACGACATCAAGGGATCGATCGTCTCGGCGAAGCTTTCGAAGATCAGCAAGCACGGGGTACTCGACCATAAGCGGGTGCATCACTCCTCAGAGGAGTACCGGGTCGGTCTCCGGATCAAGACCCCGACGGTCGACGAGGGCGTCTCGAAACTGTCTGGCGGAAACCAGCAGAAGGTCGTGCTCGCCAAGTGGATGTTCACGGATCCCGATCTGCTGATCCTGGACGAGCCGACCCGGGGCATCGACGTCGGTGCCAAGTACGAAATTTACGGCATCATCCAGCGTCTCGCAGCCCAGGGGAAGGGCGTCATCGTCATCTCCTCGGAGCTGCCGGAGCTCATCGGGCTCTGCGACCGCATCTACACGGTGTTCGAAGGCGCGATCACCAGCAACATCAGCAAAGCCGACGCCGATCCAGAAACCCTCATGAAGTCCATGACCTCAGCGAAGAAGAACCAAACGCCATGAGCCGGATGAAAAACCTCGCCAAAACCCTGACCGGGGGTACCTCGAACGCCCGCCAGTTCGGGATGATCTTCACTCTCCTCGGGATCACACTGCTCTTCCAGTACCTGACCGACGGCCTGACCCTTAACTCGACCAACCTCATCATGCTGGTCAGCCAGTACTCCTACATCCTGATCCTCGCCATCGGCATGGTCATGGTCATCATCGCCGGGCACATCGACCTGTCTGTCGGTTCGGTCGCCGCGTTCGTCGGGATCGTCGTCGCCAAGGCCATGCAGGAGTTCAACGTTCCGTGGCCGCTGGCGATCGTCCTGGGCCTGCTCACCGGCGCGCTGATCGGGGCGTGGCAGGGCTTCTGGGTCGCGTACGTCGGGG
The DNA here is from genome assembly GCA_016926535.1 of Micromonosporaceae bacterium. Lineage (GTDB taxonomy): Bacteria > Actinomycetota > Actinomycetes > Mycobacteriales > Micromonosporaceae > JABDRL01. The sequence goes on from JAFGOK010000017.1 coordinate 1,621, forward strand.
TCCCGGCGTTCATCGTCACCCTGGCCGGCTACATGATGTGGCGGGGGGGCAACCAGTTCATCGGCAGCGCGGACACGGTCCCGGTGCCGGACGGTTTCAAGGTGATCGGCGCCGGCTACCTGCCGGAGTTCGGGCCGGACACCGGGTTCAACAACCTGACCCTGCTGCTCGGTCTGCTCGTCGGGGTCGCGATCGTCGTCCGCGAGGTCAAGGCGTACCAGACCAGGGTTGAGATGGGATCTGGGGTCCCGTCGATCCCGGCTGTGGTCGTGCGGTGCGTGCTGCTGCTGGCTGTCGTGGCCTTCGCGACGCTGCGGTTCGCCGGGGGCCGGGTTGGCACGAGCTTCCCGGTCTCCGGGATCATCCTCGCGGTCCTCGTCGTCGCGTACGCCTTCTTGACCAGGAACACGACGTTCGGCCGGCACGTGTACGCCGTCGGCGGCAACTGGCGCGCCGCGGAGCTGTCCGGCGTGAACATCAAGAAGACCAACTTCTACATCATGATGAACATGGCGATCCTGGCGGCCCTGGCCGGCATGATCTTCGTGGCGCGCTCCGCGGCCTCCGGCCCGCAGGACGGCAACGGCTGGGAGCTGGACGCCATCGCTGCGGTCTTCATCGGCGGGGCGGCTGTCTCCGGCGGGATCGGCACGGTCAGCGGATCCATCGTCGGTGGGCTGGTCATGGCCGTGCTCAACAACGGCCTCCAGCTCATGGGCGTCGGCTCCGACCGGGTTCAGATCATCAAGGGACTGGTCCTGCTGGTCGCGGTGGCCGTCGATGTCTACAACAAGCGGCAGGGCCGCCCCTCCATCACAGGGCTGCTCCTGCGCGGCTTCGGAAGAACACCGACATCCGGATCCGGGCCTGGGGCGAAGCCCGGGGCAGAGCCGGGGGCGGGGTCGGACGCCAGGGCTGGGAATGCACCAGAGCTGGCCGAGACCTCGGTGCGC
>JAFGOK010000750.1 GCA_016926535.1 Micromonosporaceae bacterium
CCCACAGGCCACCGGCAGACACCAAACCCACACCATGATCAACGATCTCAGAACGGCCGTGCCACCTGAGGGGTAAACCGATGCGCTCGAAGGTGTTTGGCGTGGCCGTCGGCGATCGAGTCGATCAGTCGGTACCGGTACACCACGTCCGCGTTGATGGTCTTGCCGTCGGCTCGGCTGAAGCAGGCAGACATCAGCAGGCGCCGCGCGTGCGGGAAGTGTGCGAAGAGCCGCTGGTAGGAGTCGGCGGCGGCAATATGGGCCTCATCAACGACAATGAAGTCAATATCGTCTGGACTGAGCTTGGTCAGTAGGTCGTCTTCGCTTGCGGCACTGCCGAGGGAGTGGAAGTTCGTCACGATCACCTCAGCCGCGAGCAGGGTCTCTCGGGCTACTGCCCGAATCGGACCATGTTCGTTGTCGAGATTCACCGCCCGTGGAGGCCGGCAGCCAGTGATCAGCGGACCACCGCGCAGGGTATATAGGACGTTGTCCGGGCATGTGGGATCCAGCGCGTTGGAGAAAGCCCCACGGATTACCCTGCCTGGGGTAACGATCAAGGCCCGGCTACGGGTGAACGCCAAGGCTGCAGCGATTCCCAATGCGGTCTTGCCGGCCCCGACTGACATAACACAGGCAGCGTTGATGTCGCCTCGGCGGTAGTAGTTGGCCAAGGCAACGATGGCTTCGTGTTGGCAATCGCGCAGCGGCCGGAGATCCATACGTTGACGAACCAGGTCGAAGTACTCGATTGACACCGGAGTCTGGCGCGGGGCTGGCGTGGCCAGTGTAAGCGGATTCGGCGTCATGTCGTGTGGAACGGGCACGATGGGATCAGCGATGAGGTAGGCCTTCAACACGGGATCGCCACGCATCACCGTCTGTAGCTGCGTCACACATCTCGCGGTGTGATCGCGAATCGCATCGTAGGAAAACCGCAGGACCGCATACCCGAGACCGGTGAGGTCGTTTTGCCGAATCCGGTCGTAGACGAACGCCTTCCTGGCGCTGTGAAACTCGAACCCGTCGAGTTCGATCGCTACCTGCACCTGTGATCCGACCAGCAGGTAGTCCAGCGCATATGCGTGGTCATCAACCATCACTGGATACTGGCCGACCACGTACGGGGCGACGCCTTCGGTCGCAGCAGCGGCCAGAACCCATCGAACGAACGCGTGTTCCAGAAACGACTGACCGCCAATGGACTCGACCAGACGCGTGCCACTCACGCGCGCTCCTCATCCAACGCTGCGACCTTGGCCTCCAACTGCTCCCGCCGATAACTATCCCCGAAGCGCAGCGCGCGCCTGCTCAACGCCAACGCCTCACGGAGAGCGCCCTCGCGCTCCAGTAGGTCCAGCAGTTGGCCCAAAGTGGCGATGTGCACGAACTCGCGTGGATCATCGACTCGGTTAAGCGCCACGGCTTGCGGAGCAGCCTCGATCAGTGCGAGGTCCAGATAGCCGAAAGTCTCGACGAAACGCAAGGCTTCGGGATCTCCGCAGCGGAACTGCCACAGCCTTCCGACGGCATTCTGAAGCAGGAAGTGATAGTCGGATGGTTCACCCGGAACCTCCAAACCTTCCCAGACCCAGCGAACCAGATCGTTCCGCTTCATAGACTCCATTCCAGCGGACAGCCTCTGCTGCGCTGGCGCGGCGGAGGTACTCCCCTCGGACGTCGGCCAAGACAAATAACCTGACTCCGTACGTGGTCGCACAAACGCGTCAGGAAGCGAGTTTCGGTTGATCCCGGGGCTGCCCGTGAACTGGATGCCGGGGATGTCCGCCATCCGCGCATACCAGGATCTCACTCGCATGCCTCCTAATGCCGGCAATATCAGTAATGACATGTAACACAATGCCCGCATCCGACATGCTGCCACCACCCGCATGACGCGCGCCACTCACCCATCCGAGTGAAGATGCTACAAGATCAAATTAAGATGCCCTAAGATGTCGGCAACCGCCGACACTGGTCGACACGACCAGCCCCGCGTGCTGAGCGCCCGGTCAACAGATGATCAGCACAGACGATCAACTGCGATTAGCCTAGCTTAATCTGCTGATTCAGCCTGATTTGCCGTCGCAGAACTGTTCTGGCTCCACCCGGGGGCACACTGAAGAACTGTGCATGGTCAACATGCGTGTTGATTATCGACATGCCGTATCCGCTGGCACCGGCCCGCAACGGCGAACGCGATCAGCCGTGATACAGGCAAAGACTTGCATGCTTGCAAGTCCGGTGTTCGGTGGTGCAGTATCCCCGCTCGCGTATCGCATGGGCCGATCCCTGATGCCATGGAATCCGTCACTGGTGGGTGAGACCATACGGCCGTGTCACCTGGTCGCGAGCTTCGGGCGCCGTCGTCTGGGGGTGGCCGGCGGATCGGGTGGTCCGCCGATCGGGCGGAGCCGGTGGTCGGGGGTGAACAGCCGTCGGGTGACGCCGAAGGCGACCACGACCGTGGTGATGGCGACCGAGGCCAGAATCAGAAACAGCACCACCGCCTGAAGGAGGACCGCCTGGGTCGGGCTGACGCCGGCCAGGATCAGGCCGGTCATGGCGCCGGGGAGGAAGACCAGGCCGGTGGCCTTGGTGGTCTCGATCGCTGGGGTCATCGCGGCTCGCAGGGCGGTCCGCAGGTAAGGCGCGGCGGCCTGGCGCCAGGGATGCCCGAGGGCGAGCCTGGCCTCAACCTCGTCGCGCTTGTCGCGCAGTTCCTCGACAATCCGGCGGGCCGCGAGCACGGTCGCGGTCATCGAGTTGCCGACCAGCAGGCCGGCCATCGGTACCAGGGTTCGCCCGTCCAGGGGGATCACGCGCAGCCCGAACAACACGCCGAGGCTGATCAGCGCGGCCAGGGTGAACGCGGCGATGGTCAGCGGCAGGATGCCGGGGACCTCCGGGGCGCGGCGGCGGGCCACGTCCCCGGCGTACCCGATCATCGCGGCGACCCAGATCCAGGACCAGATCAGTGGCTGGCCGGGGGCGATCACGAGGGTGAGCAGCGCACCAACACCGACGAGTTGGACCAGCGCCCGCAGGGCCGACCACAGGATCTGCCGGTGCAGCCCGACCCGCTGCCCCAGCGAGATCAGGGCGGCGACGCCGACGAGGGACAGCGAGGCTGCCAGGCCGGCGCCACTGATGCCGATGCTCATGGGGTCACCTCCGGCGATCGGGGGGAGCCTTCTCTGGTGGCCGGGTCGGTGGCCACCTCCGGTGTCTGGCAAGCGTCGTGCCCGGTGGCCCGGCCGTGTTCGATCCGCAGTACCCGGTCGGCGGTGCGTCGGACCTGGTCCGGATCGTGGCTGACCCACACCACCGCGGTCTGGGTGTCGGCGAGCCGGCGTACGGCCCGTTCGAGCAGCCGCGTCGCGGCCTCGTCCAGGGCGGAGGTGGGTTCGTCGAGCAGCAGCACCTGTGGACTCTGGACGAGAGTGCGGGCCAGGCAGACCCGCTGGGCCTCGCCGCCGGACAGGGCGGTCGCGTCCCGCTCCAGCCACGACTCGTCAAGCGCGGCCAGTTCCAGTGCCTGCCGCAGCTGGTCAGGCCCGGCGTTGGGGACGGCGGCTTCGAGGTTGTCCCGGACCGTTCCGGGGAACGGGGTCGGCCGCTGGAAGACCATGCCGACCTGCCGGCGCAGCCACAGCGGGTCGACGGTGGCGAGGTCGCGGCCATGGTAGCGGACCCGGCCGGTGGTGGGCACCGACCCCGTGGAGCGCGGGTCAGACCGGCAGCGATGCCGGCACCGCGCCGTGAAGCAGGAATCCGCCCGGACGCCGCGTGTTCCACGCGCAGCG
>JAFGOK010000751.1 GCA_016926535.1 Micromonosporaceae bacterium
GGTGGCGCGCTCGCGCAGCAACGGCAGGGTGCCCGGGTCGTCGGCGAACCCGGCGGCGAGGGCCTGCACCGCCGCCCGCCGCACGTCCCAGTGGTCGTCGGTGGTGGCGCGCTCGCGCAGCCACGGCAGGGTGCCCGGGTCGTCGGCGAACCCGGCGGCGAGGGCCTGCACCGCCGCCTCGCGGATAGCCCAGCGGGATGCTCTTGCTTCTTGGCAGAGGGCTTCGATGTCGGGGTTGGCGAGCGCGATGTGGATTGCCGCAGCCGTCCGGACTGTGGTGTACGGAGGTCTGCTGGTGAGCCGGTAGGCACTGCGGCGGTACCAGCCCCGGTAGATATCGGCTGCGGCCCAGGTGGGAGTGAAGACGGTTACCAGGTACGGCTTGAGTCGATCGACGGCATCGGGCAGTGCCCGGTCGTAGCGGTTTTCGCGGACGGCAGTTTCTTCTAACAGCCCGATCAGGGCTCGGGTCAGGGCTGGCGCATGGGGGACCAGAGCCGTCGTCTTACGGATCTCGGTGGTCGCCTGCAAAGCCAGTAGCAGGTGCCGGGGCAGGCCGGGTCGCAGCCGCCAGTACGGGTCGACGTCGAGCAGGCCGGTGATGGCCTGGGTGGCGAGCCGGTCGGGGATCATCCCGGTGAGCAGGAGTAGGACCTCGGCCCAGGCCGGGTTGTTCCAGTGGTTGTAGGCGGCCAGCAGGTTTTGCGGGGTGAGGTCGAGGTCGTTCAGGCGGCGGGTCAGGTCGTCAGCGGCCAGGTATTCCAAGAACGCGCGGTGGACGAACCCGTACACCTCCGAGCCGAAGCGGGCCAGAATGAAGTTGCGTTCCCGGAACTGGGCGAGCATGGCCCGAGCGGCGGGGATCGCCCGGTCGGCGGGCAGGGCGAACCGGTCTTGCAGATAGCTGCGGAACACCTCGGTCAGGTCGGGGCCGGGGATGTGGTTGCCGGCCAGCCCGGCCGGGGCGTCCTGCATGTGCCGGGCGACCAGGTGCAGCAGTTCGAGCTTGTCCTGGGCGTCGAGGTAGTCGATGGTGATTCGCTCGTCGTGCAGGTGCTTGTTGACGTCCCAGTGTTCGACCAGCACCGTGACCGCGTGTTCGTACACGCTGCGCCGGTCGCGAGGCAGTTCCCGACGCCGGCCGATGATCGCCAGGATGGTCAGCAGCATCGGGTTGCCCGCCAGTTCGGCCACTGCGGTGGAGTCCTTGGTGGCGCCCAGTAGCCGGTCGCGCAGTCGTGTGGCCTGGGTCGGGTCGCCGAGGCAGGATCTGGCGTACCAGTCGGTGGCGAAGTTGCGGATCTGGCTGGAGTCGAGATCCTGCAGCATCCAGTGGCCGAAGCCGGCCGTGTCGAACATGCCCCGGTGGTAGCCGATCACGCGGGAGGTGACCACGACTCGGGTGCGGGGATAGCGGGCGGCGAACCCTTCGATCTCGGCGGTGATCTCCGCCCGGCGTCGGGGGTCGAACACCTCGTCGAGCCCGTCGAAGACCACCAACGCCGCACCGCCGTCGGCCAAGTACGGCTCCAGGACGGTCCTGGGCATCCCCGCTTCTTGGGTGGTGTGCAGATGGTCGATCAGGTCCAGGAACGTCACGCTGCGGCCGCTGCGCCACTCGGGGTCGGCGTACAGGCGCAGTTCCACGAGCAGCGGCAGCAGCCCCGACAGCCCCGGCGGCACCACTCGGGCCGGGCCGGACGCCGCGGGTGGGGCCGCCACCGCACGGTGACGGTGGGTGTCCGGGGCGCTGGCGCCGCCGGTGTGCGTGCTGGCCAGCGCGAGCATGAGATATCTGGCCAGGGTGGACTTGCCGGCGCCCGGGTCGCCCAGTACGACAAGCTTGCGTCCCTCGGGTCGGGCAAGCACCTCGAGGACGGGGCGGGAAGGTCGGTCGTGGTAGGCCTGCAGCTCGGCCTTCAGCTTGTCCTGATCGATCCGGTCGGGTAGGTGGCACTGCTCGTCGTGGCCGGCCTTGGCCAGCCGCTGCCACACCTCGCGCGGTATCTCCACCGGGGGCGGGTCTGCCCGCACGTGCTGGGGTGTGAAGATCTGCTCGAGCAGCATCACTGGGTGCTTGCCCTGGTCGGTCAGCGGGGTGAGGATCTCCAGGTCCACCCGCCGGTAGCGGTCCCGGAGCCGGGACAGGTACCGGGTCTGGGCGGCGGCGAACGCAGGCCCGGGTTTCGCGCTGCTGACCTCGGCTGCGTCGAATCGCTGTCGCCAGACCGTCTTGTTGATCATTTCGGGGGGCAGCGGCTGGTTCCTTGCCTGCGCGAAGCGAGCGCAGGCGTCGATGAAAGCGTCCACCGTCGCCCAGCGCAGGCCGCCCGCACCGTGGAGGACGCTGGCCAGGGTCGACTCCCCCACGCTGTGGCCGGCACGGACGGCGTGCGTCTTCAGGTTGCCCTTCGTGGGCCGGCCGGCCTGGTCGTGCAGTGCACGCAACTGCTGGCGCAGGTGCTCGCCCGGCTCCTGGTGGGTCATGACGCATCTCCTGGGTGCGGCCACGAGGCGTCCGGAGCGTCCGGCCGTCTGGAATCTGGGCGGTCTGAGACCGACCCGGACCAGACGGGATGTCGATCAAAGTCGATCACATCTGGTTCCCCGGCTTTCAGGAGTGCAGTGATGTGGTCCGAGATCGTCACGTTTTTCCTTCACACCGTCTGGCCGATCCTGCCGGAAATCACGGTAGGACTCCGGTTCGTCACCGCGCTGGTTGGGTTCATCCTCACGATGAGCCTGTTTCTGCGCCGGGTTCGCCGATGGCTGCGCCGCGCTGGCCGGTGGTTCAACCGACACCGGTAACCGAGACGGCAGTTCCAGCCGCCGACAATCGACATGGTTGGCGCTGCGCTCGGCGCCAACCATGGTCTCAGCCAAGAGCCGCACGACCCAGAACACTGACGCCACCACCGGCGGGTACACCCGAATGAGTTCACCGAGCGCTCAGCTTCGGATAACCATCGTTATCAGAAGCAGCATCTGCCCCACAGATCCCCGGTCCGACTCAGGGTCGACGAGCCGAGGCCATCAACCTTTCGTAACGAAACGTGCCCAATCGGCCGACCCCTGACAGCGGACGCAATCTCGTCAAGATGCCGCATCACATTGCATGATCAAACGCGCGCCCATTGCTAGTTGATCAAGCCTATGGAGATCAACTGATTCTTGATCACTATATGGTGTCATCGCGCTGCCGGCGGATCCGAGGTATGCCCGACCGCTCGAATGTATGGCCATAAAACCCCTTCGGTGCCAGCCGTTCTCGGGGTTGGCACGCTGCATGGCTGCCGACGGTCTGGCCCTACCGACGTCGGGTGGCGGGGTCGCGTTGCTGCTGCCAGAGGCTGAGGGCTTCGGCTGAAACGCGGGCATAGCGGGACAGGGAAGCAGCCGAGGTGTGTCCGGAGTAGGCCAGCAGCGTGGACGTGTTGGCACCGGCCTCTGCGGCGCGGGTGAGCGCGGAGTGCCGCAGTTGGTGGAGGGCGGCACCGCCGGTGGCGGCGGTGAACAGTTCGGCGGCACGGCGGTAGGACAGGCGGGCTCGTTGGCTGACCGGGTCGAGGTCGA
>JAFGOK010000175.1 GCA_016926535.1 Micromonosporaceae bacterium
ACCTACAGGAGTACCTTTGACTCACGGCGGGGCCGGTGTGGGAGAGACACCCGGCCACCGCCACCCAGCTCTCCCCTGGGAAGGCGCCATGTCAGCGACGACATTCGGCGGGATGCTGCGGCAGTTGCGCGAACAGCGCGGCCTGTCTCTGCGTGCACTCGCCAATCGGATCCACTACAGCCACGCCTATGTGTGGGACATTGAGACTGGCCGAAAGGCCCCGACACCCGATCTGGCGCGGCGCCTCGACGATGCGCTCGACACCGACGGCGCGCTGACACAACTCCTTCCGACCCCGACCGATCACGGTGTCGACGTCGACCGACTTGCCTATATCGCCAAGAGTCCACGGTCGGTCGACCAGCCGACCATCGACGCCCTGAATACCGTCCTCGCCGGACAGCGCAGGCTGGAGGACGTCGCGGGAGCCACGATGGTCCGCGACACCGTCATGACGCAGCTACTGACCATCGAGCAACTCGTCGTCGATGCGCGGGAGTCGCTACGCCATCCGGTGATTACCCTGGCTTCACAGTGGGCGCAGTTCGCCGGTTGGCTCTCGGCCACGACCGGCCACCACCAGCAGGGCCGCTCCTGGTACCTGCGGGCGATGGAATGGGCGACCGAGATCGGCGACGCCGACATGATCGCGACAGCGCTGTCCATGCGAGGACACCTCGCCTGGACCCTCGGGGAGATCAAACCGATGCTGGCACTGTCCCGGTCGGCGCAGTGGCCACCGGCGAAACGCGCCGTCACGGCGAATGCCGTCCAGCAAGAGGCGCGGGCATACGCGATCCTGGGGGACGCGACCGCCTGCGACGATGCGCTCGATCGGGCGGAAGACCTCGCGACCGCAGCCGTCGACGATCCGAGTCAGATTCCGCCGTGGATGTACTTCTACGACCCGACCCTGTTCGTACTCCAGCGAGGACTGGCCTACCTGTGCCTCGGAAGGCACGACCAAGCGGCGCAACTGCTCAACCGGGGGCTGGCCAAGCTGCCACCCGAGACTAGATACTCCGACTGGATCGGCTGGTACGTCACCCGTCTTGCCAGAGCATATCTGGTGGTGGCCCCCGACCTGGCAGTCTCGACGATCGACGAGGCTCGACGTATTGCTGAGTCCAATGGTTCGGTTACCCTTACCACGGAAGTGTGTCGGATCGCAAGGGAACTCGAAGCGTAGAGCTGTCAGCTGGCGTCGGCCAGCATGGGCTGACACGATCACCCTGGCTATTCGTCAGCAGTATTCATACGGTCACACCACGTGTCGGTTCGGGGTTCCCGTCGGCTGCCGGCACGCGGTGGCGCGGCGGCCGATCCTTCCGCACTGGCATCCCGGTCGCCGAAAAACACCGGAAAAGCTAACTTAAAAACCTTGGAGCCCTTATGTGGAATTCCACATAACCGCCACACGTTTGGGACGCGGTTGGCAGAGGCAGGTGTGCCCCCGCATCAGATCATGATCATTATGGGTCATGAGCATCTGGAGTCGACGGAGCGTTACCTTCATGCCGGCACGAGCATCGCGGACCGGGTTCGTGACGCGATGATGGCGGTTCGGGCCGCAAGATCATGACTCATGACTGACTCATGATCTTAGCTGGAAAACGTGAAAGGCCCTGGCCAGATATGCTCTGACCAGGGCCTTTAGGAGTCGGGGTGGCGGGATTCGAACCCACGGCCTCTTCGTCCCGAACGAAGCGCGCTACCAAGCTGCGCCACACCCCGAGCGTGCTGGGTAATGGTAGCCCACCGGCAACGGCGGGCAAACAGGGTATCCCTCTCCCGCCCCGGCCTGGTCTCGGACCGTTCACGCGACGGGTTGCCGGACGGAGCCGAGGAACTCCCGGATGGCCGTCTCGTAGTGCACCGGGTCACGGTTCCACGAGTGGCAGTGACCGCAGTCCTCAGTGGGTACCACGGTGATGAGGTCGGGGCGCATCGAGGCGAACTCCCAGGTTGGTTCGGAGGCAACGACGAGATCGTTGCTGTCAACAAAGATCAATGCGGGCACTTTGAGATCAGGAGCACACGGACGATGGTCCAGGTCAGTGAGGCGTATCCCAAGGCGACGCTGCACCAGCCACAGGGCCGTTGCCAGCCATGCCCTGGGAAGCTTGAGGATCCTCGCATGCATGCGAAGGGTCTCCACCCAGTCGACTACTGGCGAGTCCAGCATGATCGCTCGGACGGCGCTGGACTCTGTCGCCTTTCGTAGCAGGTTGAGCACGATTGCACCGCCCATCGACCACCCGTAGAGGATCACGTCGGTCGCACCGTGGTCCAGGGCGTACCTGATGGCGGCAGCGACGTCGCGCCATTCCGTGTTGCCCAGGTGATGGCACCGATCCGCGCTACTCGGAGCGCCCTGATCGTTGCGATAGGTGATAACGAGCGTCGGATGGCCGGTGGACGCCAGCGCAGGCAGGACCCGCAGAGCGTCTTCTCTAGAGGACTTCCAACCATGCACGGCAATGATCCAGGTGTCCCGGGTAGGCTGGTGCGTGGGCGGCACGAACCACGCCGGGAAATCGCCCAGATCACCTCGAACAGTGACGTCGGTGTACGGCAACGATCGTGCGCTTGACGGATCCCCTTCGAACAGCTTGCCGGAAGCGTATGCCCTGGTACCCGCGCGAAGGGCGCCCCGATCCACCGCCTCGACCCGGCGAAGCACCGTGCCGCGGTCAACCGCGACGATCTCACCGAGTCTCGCATGCCCACCAGGCCAGGCCAGCCCGAGCGGGATCGGGCGGGCCAGGTCGTCAGTCCGGGTCAGCCGCACGAGACCATTGCTGACTTCGCGGATCCTGACGGGGTGCGGGTGCTCGTCCTCCGCGTCGAGCAACTGCCCAGCGAGGTACCAGGCCGCGCCAGCGGCGCTGGTCGGCAGGACCAGCGCCAGCCCAGCCGCTCCGAACACCGCGCCGTACGCCGCGAGGCGCGGCCAGCCGCGCGAGTTGGCTGCCCCTCGGGTCTCTGAAGATCTGACTGGCGCTGGCATCTGGACGGTCATCTGGCGCTCACAGTCAGCAGGCTGGCCTCCGGAAGGCAGGCGAAGCGGATCGGGGCCGTGGGATGCGTTCCGAGGCCAGCCGAGACGTGCAGGTACGCATCAGAGCCCCGCCAGCGGTGCAGCCCTCTCGCGAGGCTCGGGTGGAGGTCACAGTTGCTGATCAGCGCCCCGTAGAGGGGTACTCTGACCTGGCCACCGTGGGTGTGGCCTGCGAGGACCAGCAGGCAGCCATCGGCGGCCATGGTGTCGAGGACCCTTGGCTCGGGGGTGTGTAACAGCCCGATCCGGAGGTCGGCGTTGGTGTCGACTGGATTGGGATCCGGGTAGACGTCTCGCTCGACATGCGGGTCGTCGACGCCAACGAGATCGATGGCGCACCCTGCGACCTTGATGGTGCCTCTCGTGTTGTTGCAGTCGATCCATCCGGCCCCGGCCAGCGCGTCACGGAGCTCCGCTGCGGGCAGGGCGACGCCCTGGACGTACGGGCGATCGTGTCTGAAGTAGTCAAGAGGGTTCTTCAGGACCGGTCCCCGGTAGTCGTTCGAGCCGAATACGAATGCCCCCGGCCGGCCGAGCAACGGCTGGAACGCCTCTAGGACGGCTGGAACCGAGTCAACGGTTGCCAGATTGTCTCCGGTCACGATGACGAGGTCTGGATCGAGATCCGCCAACCGCTGCACCCACCGGATCTTTCGGCGCTGGTTCGGGGTCAGGTGAAGATCGGAGAGGTGCAGGATTCGAAGTGGCTGTGCCGGGTGCCTGAGCGAGGACACCGGCCGCAACAGGCGGACGTCGAATCGCCTCAGCGTGAACAGGTGGCGCTCGATCAAGCTCGCATACGCGAGCGTTGCGGTGCCCGCGATGAGGGTGTGCTTGGCGATGCGGAGCAGCGGACGCATCCGCTCAGACTAGCGGCGCCGGGCCACGCGTTCCGGGGAGATTCACCCGGAAGCCCGATCCGGCGCCATCCAGAGAGACAACTGTCTATTAAGGTGTGGTCCGCGTCACTCGACAGCGCTCATCGTTGCCGGCTGGGAAGGGTCGCCTCCGGGGTGTTTCCGTTGCCAGCATTGCCGTTGCCCGGAGGGCCGTTACCCGGGACGGCGTTGCCAGGGCCCCTGCTGATGAGGAGCTCGACCGCAGCGCCCTTGACCGCCTTGCTTCCCGGGTTCGTTCCGGCGACGGCACCGGCGGGGCACTCCGAGGCGACCTGGGTGTTGTTGTTGTACGGCTTGAATCCCGCCCTGGTGAGCTTCTTGGTCGCGTCTTCGACCGACAGGCACTTGACGCTGGGAATGCTCTTCTGATGCCCGTTGACGATGGTCTGCGACGGCGCGGTGAAGTCGACGGTCGCCTTGCCCGCCATGGCGTCCTTGAGGAGGTAGGCGACCGAGTTGTTGATGATCGGGTGATCACCTATCCCGGCGTGTGTTGGCCAGTCTGGATCAACGATGAACCCAGATACCGCCAGCTGCTTGGTTGTCACAGTCATCGTGGCGGTCCTGTCGTCGTCGGTCGTTCCCGTCTTGCCTGCGACCGGCTTGCCGACGATGCCGCGGATGGCCGATGCTGTACCGCCAGCGCAGTGCGAGGTTGAGGAATGGTCACCGACCGGGCACCTCGCCGCGTCGATCGCACCTCGGGCGACGTCGGGAGCGACGACAGGCTCGGGAGAGCACTGCGGGTTGCCTGCTGCGACCTTGTTGCCATCCCGGTCGATGATTTCTAGTACCGGGGTCGGCGCGCAGTACGTGCCGTCCGCGGCCAGGGTCGCCCAGGCGGTCGCCATGTCCAGCGGCGTGGTCGAGGAGACGCCGAGGGTGAAGGCGCCCCACTGGTGGGCGTAGCTTTCGTTCTCGGAGCGCTCGTAGTCATTTGGCTCCTTGACGGTGCCCTTGGCCCGGAACTTGATCCCGAGCCGCTTGGCCATGTCGATGACCTTCTCCGCGCCAACCTGCTCCTGGAGGGGGACGAAGTACGTGTTGACCGACTTTCCGAACGCTCCCCACATGGTGTAGGTGCCTGCCATGGACGCCCCGGCGTTGGTCGGGCAGTAGAAGTGGGTCCCTGGACACGCCGCTGAGCTACTCGGATCGATGATGTATTTCGTCTTGGCCTGCACTGGGGCGTTCATGGTGTAGTTGAGCGGGATGCCGTTCTCCAGCGCCGCTGCCACTGTGAAGATCTTGAACACCGATCCGGCCTGGTAGCCGGGGACGTCCGCGTCGCCGGTGATCAGCGGGACGGTGGTGTTCGGGTAGTTGCCCTTCTGCCCGGCGGCCCGCTTGACCTTGTTGGTGTTCTTCCCGTTGCTGGACTGGTCGTTGCTGAAGACCCGGTTGGTGGCGAGCGCCTGGACCCTGCCAGTGCCGGGCTCGACGGCGGCGAGCATCACGGCTCTGGAATCGGTGACCGGGGTCTTGGCGCCGTTCGGTCGTTCCTTGGCGTACTTGAACGCGGCGGCTTGGGTGTTGAGGTCGAGGGAGGTGGTGACCTTGTAGCCGCCGGACAGGAGGCGGTTCTCCCGCTCGTACTGGTTGTCTCCGAATGCCTTCTGCTCGCCCCACCAGCGCAGCAGATAGTCGCAGAAGAAACCGGCTCCGAGGTCCGGCCGCATGATCTCTGTACAGCCCTGAGGAGGCCGGTTGCCGGTGATCTCCGGGTCGACTGCGATGGCCTCGTTGTACTGGGCCTGGTCGATGTACCCCAACTCGATCATGTTCTTCAGCGTGTAGTTCCGGCTGCGCTCCAGAGCGAGCGGCTTTCCGCTCTCAGTCGCGGGGTTGTACGTCGTCGGGGCCTTGACGAGCGAAGCCAGGAGTGCGGCCTCGGGGAGGGTCAGCTCGGACGGCTGCTTGTTGAAATAGACCTGGCTGGCGGCCCAGATGCCGTACGCGCTGTTCCCGAAGGCCGCGATATTGAGGTACCGTTCCAGGACCTCAGCCTTGCTGATCTGCTTCTCCAGCGCGATCGCGTACTTCATCTCCCGCACCTTGCGGGCGGGGGTCTGCTCTGTCGCTTCGATGACCTGCTCTGGCGTCTTCGCGGAGTAGGAGATGACCTGACGGACGTACTGCATGGTCAGGGTCGAGGCGCCTTGCTGGGAGCCAGTCTGCTGGTTCTTGACGAAGGCCCGGACGACGCCCTTGAGATCGACCCCGCGGTGCTCGTAGAAGCTCTTGTCCTCGGCTGCCACCATGGCCTGCTGCATGACGACCGCGACGTCGCTCAGTTTGACGTCCCTTCGGTTCTCGTCATACAGGCTTGCCAGCTGGGTCTTCCCGTCTGAGGCGTAGACGTTCGAGATCTGCGACGACGGCAAGATGTCGAAGTCGGTCGGCATCTTCTCGAAGGTGTCAGCTCCGGCCTTCGCAGTGAGACCGACCATCGCCAGGGCCGGAAAGGTGGCGGCCGCAACTACCAGGCCAGCGAGGAGGCCGCAGAGCAGCAAAGACGCTGCGTTGGCGAACAACCCATGGTCGCGCATGCGCATAGCTGTCACCTGCCCAGAGTACGTGACGACTTGTACTGCCCCGCGTCCTGCCGGGTGGGGCTGTCGTTATCTACGACGCCTCGTGTGACTCCGGGAGTTGCACCCAGCCGTCAATTGTTAGCCGATCGGGGCGTAAGGCGCTCCTCTTTCTCGAAAATTTGCGATGAGTCACCCATCCGCTCCGATGAGCAAGGTTGTTTGCAGATTGCGGCAGGGCGGTTAACCTGGGACAACAGCATTGCGTAACTGCATGACTACGGAGCATGATGGTCTGGCAAGCAACTCGCAGGTCGTCCGCTGCTGGCGGCAGGTCCGCGTGAACGGACGGCTACGTGGTCGGCGCCTGGGATCCGGGGGGATCTGATTTCGGGCGCCGTCTTCGGTGTGTCGGACCGGGCGGCCAGCGAGGTGTTTCTAGGGGGGACGTGGAGAGATGAGTATGGTCGTCGACTGGCCAAGCCTCGCGGCTTGCCGTAGCGGTGATCCAGATGCCTTGTTTGTTCAGGGGGCGGAACAAAACATTGCGAAGCGGGTCTGCCGCGGCTGCGCGGTGCGGTACGAGTGCCTAGCCGACGCGCTTGACAACCGAATCGAGTTCGGGGTCTGGGGTGGCATGACCGAGCGGGAGCGTCGTGCGCTGTTGCGTCGCCACCCGCAGGTACCGAGTTGGCGGAGGATGTTCGAGGCGGCCGTCGCTCAGAAGCCTGGCGAGGGCAAGAGCCACGACAGCAAGGAACTCGTTCCGACCGGGTGAGCGATCGCGCCCGTCAGGGCTGCTTCACGACAACGTGCGGTCCAGCCAGGCCAGAGCCCACGTGGCGGGCTGAGCCGGTGACGTGGCCGCGGAGCAGCCCCGACGGTGAGTATGCGGGCCTGGCCGGTGCTGAGGGCTAAGGGCTCAGGGCTGGCCGGTACTGAGGGCTCGGCCGATGGTCCTCAGCCCTTCCAGATCATGGATGTCGGTTGGCTGAGCGGCGATCCGAGCAACGGGGACCCCAGGA
>JAFGOK010000018.1 GCA_016926535.1 Micromonosporaceae bacterium
ACCAGTGCAACCTGGATGGGATAGCGGTAGACCTCTCCCACGTTGGCGCGCAGGCCGCCCAGGATGGCGAACACGACGGCGCAGACCCACACCCCAAAGGACGCCAGGGACAGCAGCCACCCGATGATGTCCGGTAGGAAGAAGCCTCCGCAGGCGCCCAAGATGTTCAAGCCCAGCAGGGTCGCCGAGCACACGATCTGGAAGTTCAGCGCGGCGACGGCGTGGGCCCTGACCGTCTGCGACTGCTGGCCCTTGACCAGGAACGCGATCAGCGGGGCGAGGAAGCCGACCAGTGTTCCTCCGAAGTGGGCGATCAGGGCCCAGGTCTTCTCCTCGCTGCTGGCATAACCGGGTGGGGGCATGCCCGGACCGGGCGGACCGGCTGGCGGGTAGGGCGGTTGGGTCATGCCTGCCAGGGTAGCCCCACCGGCTGGCTGCTCGCGTCGGATTCCCCTACTGCTGGGTCACCGTGAAGCTCCTGCTCAGCCCGATCCCGCTGACCGTTACCGTGTGCGTGCCGGCCACGTCGGCAAGGCTGAACGTCGTGGTCAGCGTCCAGTCGGCAGCGGCGGGATAGGCGCCGATCGTTCGAGTCCGGGCAGTTGGCACCAGCACGGTCACGGTGTCGTAGACCAGGCGAGCGCGGGTCTCGTACGTCCACCGGCCGATGCGCTTCCAGGACTTGACGTAGGACTGCTTGACCGTGCGGGTCTTGCGGACCTGCTTGGTGGCACAGATCCTGACGCCCTTCCGCTTCTTGCACGTGGTCTTGGGGACGTAGTAGACCTGCCGCACCCGCTTGGAGCCGTACTTGGCGGGCACCCACACGATCCGCCACACCGCGACCCGGTAGAGCTCGTACCGGGCGATCTGCTGCTGGGTCGGCACCATTTCCGTGTACGCCTCGGTCACCGTCACAGCGGTGCCACCCTGGACGCCAGTGACGTCCAGGGTGATCATCTGGTTGGCGGTAACGGTCGTCGCAGAGAGCGTTGCGGTCGCGGCGGGCGCCGCCGGGGTTGCGGAAGCAGCCGCGGAGAGCGCCGTCTCGCCAGCCGTGCCGTAGGCGGAGACGGCGTAGGAGTAGGACGTTCCGTTCGTGACGGTGGTGTCGGTGTAGCTGGGACTGGTCGTCGTCGCCAGCAGGGTGCCATCACGGTAGATCTTGTATCCGGTCAGGGGCGCTGCCTCGGAGGAGCCGACGCCGACCCAGACCAGGGTGACCGCGGTGTCCCCGGCGGTCGCTGCCAGCCCGGCCGGCACCGTCGCCGCGGCCAGTTCCGTCGAGGGCGTCGCGGTGACCTGGCCGGATTGGGTCGACTCCCCACCGGTGCCGTAGGCCGACACCGTGTAGGTGTACCCGGTGGCGTTGACCGCGGTGGAGTCGGTGTAGGCCGGCTCTGTCACGGTCGCCAGCAGGGCGCCATCGCGGTAGACCCGGTACCCGGTCAGGGGCGCGTACGCTCTGGTGGCCGCACCGGTCCAGGTCAGCCACACCGTGGCGTTCCCCGCCGTCGCGGTGACCCCAGTGGGGACCGTCGGCGCGATGAGGGAGTACGGCCGGGCGGTCGCGGCGGCCGAGGGGCTGGACTCTCCCCATTCCCCGACTGCGGTGACCGTGTAGCTGTAGTCAGTCTCGTTGGTGACGGCGGTGTCGGTGTGGGAGAGATCGGTCGTCGTCGCTAGCAGGGTGCCGTTGCGGTACACCTTGTAGCTCGTCGCGCCGGGAGCGGCCGACCAGGACAGATCGACCTTCGAGGCTCCGCCGGTCGCGGTCAGCCCGGCTGGTGCTGGGGGCGGCACTCCGTAGCTCCACCCGGTCAGCAGTCGGAAGGTGTTGATCATGCCGTAGCCGGTGTTGTTGTCGAAGCCGGGCGTCTCCAGATCGAGCGCGGTGGCTTTGACGGTAGCCAGGACCTCCTCCGGCGTCTCGGACGGGTTGGCCTCGGCGTACCTGGCCAGGATCGCGGAGACGAACGGCGTGGCCATCGAGGTCCCGCTCATGTAGATGTAGGAGCCCTGGGTGTTGTCGAGGGAGAGGATGCCGACCCCCGGGGCGGAGATGACGTTGGTCGAGCCGGAGTGGGAGAACCAGGCGGAGGTCGAGGTGTCGTCGGTGGCTGCGACGGAGACGACCCCGGGCACCGCCCCGGGGTAGCTCGGGGCGTTGCCGTCCAGCCGGTTGTTCCCGGCCGCCGCGACCACGACGACACCCTGGCTGATCGCGTAGTTGATCGCGTCGACGTACAGGGAGCTGTACCCGCCGCCGAGGCTCATGCTGATGACGTCGGCCCCGTGGTTGGTGGCCCAGATGATGCCCTGGTAGACCCCGTACGCCGTGCCGGAGCCGCCCGAGTCGAGGACCCGGACCGGGAGGATTCTGGCGGAGCTGGCCCCGGCGACCCCCAGCGCGTTGTTGCGGGCCGCGGAGACGATGCCGGCGACGTGGGTGCCGTGACCGTGCGGGTCGACGCAGCCGGTGCTGCCGGTGCTGTAGCTGTCACCGGCGTAGTCTGCCCCGGCGGCGCACAGCACGGTCCCGGAGGCGAAATCCTGGTGGCCGGCGTACACCCCGGAATCGAGGATGGCGACCACCGCGCCGCTGCCGGTCGCGACGCTGTCGGGGAGCCGGTCGACGTTCAGCAGGTCGAGCCCGTACTGGTACGACCGGTAGGTGTCGTTGGTCGTCCCGAGGGGGTGCACTGCGGTTGTCCCGAGGGCGTGCACCGCAGTATCCCGGACGACCTCGGCAACGTCCTCGCGGGCGGCGAGGTCGGCTTCCAGGAGTGCTGCTTCCTCATCGGTGGCGGCGACGTGCCGCTCCCAGGTCACCGTGCCGTCCGCTGCGACGCGCTGGGCGAGGACCGTGCGGTTGACCGTCTCATCCGCGGCGAACGTCAGGTCCTGGTCAGCCGGGGTTGGCGTGCCGTCTTCCGGATCGGAGGGCGCTGCCGTCGTCGACCCGGTCTCCGGATCGGTGGTGGGGGCGCTGCTCTGGCCGGGGTCGCCTCCGTCCTGGGACGATGCGGAATCCGGCGAAATGGCTGTCAGCGTGCTGGTGATGCCAGGGTCGGGCAGGTCAACGATGGCGCCAGCAAGGCCCACGGAAAGGACCAGGACGATGCCCATGACGACTTTGCGTCTGCCTGTGGCAAACCGGCCAACAACATTCATGCGGGCGTCCATCTCCGTCCTGGAAGGGCCGAACGCACCCACCGAAATCCATTCGATGGTGCCGGGGAATCGAATAGTGATTCGCTACCTCGCGATACTATGAATCCCCACCATAGGGGTTGATGGAATTATGGTCCAGGGTGGAAGAGCGCCGGCACCAATTTGAACCTCTCCTGAAACCGTCGGACTCCGGGCCGGTATGGATAGTCATTCCTTTGCGGCGGCATTGGTGGTTGGCGGCATTTGAGGGGCGGTGCCCAGTCGCGGTCCATGAGTGGCTCCGCCGGGGACAGATGTCCCATGCCCCGGGGACATCGCCTGATCCAGGCTTGAACGAGGATATTCTCGGCACCAGCGCAGAGAATGGAGACTCTAATGACCGCATCAGTCAAGGCCATCGAAGCTGTCCGGCACGAATGCACCAAGGGCTGGGATGAGACCCCAACGGCTGGCCGTCACCCGTACACGGAGCTCATGGTCGAATTCGAGGTCAAGGATCCAGGCCCGGCGCACGTGTGTGGTATCCACTATACGACCGATATGTGGAAGACCCGTGAGGTCGCCTACGCGGAATGCGTTCTGCTGGATGGTCCGAACGGGCCCGGCGGGGTCGAGAAATGGGCCGCCCACGTCAATTTGGAATTCCAGGCCGACCTCCTGGAATTCGCAGTCTTCTGTTACGACTACCGCGACGGCGACCACGTCAGGGAGATATTCGACAACAACCACGGCGAGCTCTATCGCGCCACCCCGCTGGAGCGGGCGGAGGCCCGGCGACCGTCGGAGCCGAAGTACGCCAGGGCCAGCGCCCCGGAGATCCGCCCTTCGACTCTGACCGGTCACGGTGCCGCGATTCGGGTGATGCCGGAACCGCGGGTCCAGCCGAAGCCCCCGGCGGCCGCGGCCACCGGCCGGGCCATCCCCGCGGCGACGCTGGTCTCGCTGGACGCCGTCGCGCCGTACCTGGAGATCCTCATGATGCGGAACTTCGCGACCAACACCTGGAAGTTCACCGTCAACGGGAAGGTCTCGTTACCTGGGTGCATCATCGCCTCGCCCTCCGAACCAGGGGACGCGGAGACCGACCAGAGCTACGCCAATTCCTGGGTCCGCGACTCCGCGCTCTGTGCTCTGGAGGCGGGCCGGATCGATCTGCCGTGGAGCAAGATCGATCTGCTCGACGACTTCGTCAGCTTCTCCCGGCTGACCCAGCAGCAGGCCAGGAACGCCAACCGGCAGGGCCACGCCTGCTTCTTCGTTGACGGGACGCTTCGCCCGTGGGGGATCCAGGCCGACGGCCCGGCCCTGCGCACCATCGCGGTCCTCGACTTCTTCGACCAGCTGTCAGGCAGCGGCCGGGACGAGGCCAAACGTCTGATCAATGACGACGTCAGCTACCTGCTG
>JAFGOK010000752.1 GCA_016926535.1 Micromonosporaceae bacterium
CCCACAGATGCTCTCCTGGGCGGCGCCTGGGCCCTGGCCAGGTGCTGTCAGTCCTGGTAACGGGATTTGGCGTCACGCATCGCGTCGCGTAACCGATCGAAAAGGGCCAGAGGCGGACCCAGCAGCACATTGGACGTCATCGAGGATCCGGCACCCGGATGCGGCCTGGTCGGCGCCACCCGTTCCGCTGCAAGGACCGCCTCGGCCAACCGCTGCCGCCGAGGTCTCGGCACGTGTGCCCGGATCTGCGGGAACTCCTCGCGCTCCTCCAGCATCGCGTGCTCGACCACCGCGTCTCGCAGGGCGGCCAGCTCCCGGAGGAAGTCCGGATGGGCCACTCCGAGCTCGTACAGGTCGGACAGGGCTTGTTTGGCCCGTTGCTCTTCCGCGAGTCTGGCGTCAACGACCCCGTCCCCTGCGGGGGTCATCCGGGCCAGTGGATGCACCAGCTGCTCCTCCGCAGCTTCGTGAACTGCCAACAGGTGGACAAGCTCGTGGAAGGGCTGCTCCCGCTCATCGGCTGGTGTGGTCATGAGGATTGCGAACAGCTCTCTGAGCTGCTGGTGCTGACCTTCCAACAAATCAACAACATCCTCGTGTTCAGGTGTCGTCATCACAGCAGTACTCCTGTCTCGTGCCGGAACAATCGTGCTGACGTTGTTCAGAGAGTCCCCAGGACGCCGCCTCGGCAGCGGGACCTGGACGGCGGTTCGGTCGAACCAGGCAGAGCTGGCACTGCCCACCCGGGCGGTACCGATCGCACGCCGCGTCGACGGTCGTGGGCGGGAGCGACCGGGGACCCCGCCGCCCATGCTCAGCGGCACGATGCAGCGCCCCCAGACGAAGTCGAGTTGCGGGAGCGGGGTCCGCAACGGCGGGATGGCGTCGTAGATGGGTGTCGCACCCGCATCCCGGTCTCTATCAGTGACAGTGACGTCCATAACCACCTAACCACGAGTGAGCTGGGCACGTCGCCATCGGCGATGGGTCGGCGTATACCCGAACCACGTCGAGACAAACGTCGATAGCTGACGCCGCCTGCCGTCATCTCCTGGACTACCGTCTCGCCAGGCCCCTACCCGCACGGGCCAAGCCATAACGCCGGCAGGTCATCCCGTTGAGGGCAAACACGGCCGGAACGCCTGCGCAGCGGGCCAGAGTCACCGCGACCTGCCTGGCGGTGGGACGCTGCTCCGGGTTCTTACGCAGACACCGCAGACACAACTCCTTGATCTCACCCGGGACTCCCTCGGCGAGCGGCAACGGCGCCGGGTCAGCGGTGAGATGGGCTGTGACCAGCTCATCGATGGTGCTGATAGCCCAGGGCGGCCGTCCAGCCAGGCAGCGGTACATGACCAGCCCCAAGCCATACACGTCGCTGGCGGGAACGGCCGCGCGCCCGCGCAGCCGTTCGGGTGCCACGTAGGCTGGCGTGCCGACCACGCACCCGCGCGTCAATGCCTCGGGCTGACCGACGATGACCGCCAGGCCGAAATCGAAGACCTTCGCGCCGAACGACGTGATCATGATGTTCGTCGGCTTGACGTCGCGGTGCACGATGCCCCGCGCGTGGGAAGCGCTCAGGCCTGCCGCGACATCCGCGCAGACCCGGGCGGTGGTTGGCCAGCCCAGTGGCCCGGCTGCCAGATGAGTCGCGAGGGTCTGTCCCTCCAACAGCTCCATGACCAGATACGCCACCTGGGCACCTGACCGAAGCCGGGCCTGGCCAAGGTCATACACGCGTGCCACGTTGGGATGCGCCATCCTGGCCGCAGCCCGAGCCTCGGTTCGTACGATCTCGCTGCAACCACCCACAGGTGGTATGTCGGCACGCAGGAGCTTGACCGCGACCGGGCGGCCAAGGACGGTATCGTAGCCTCGCCAGACCACTGACATACCGCCTTGTCCGATCCGTTCTTCCAGACGGTATCGGCCCTCCAACGTTCGCACGACGCCTCCCCACGTTCCATCGCATCAGGGGCTGACGACGCACCATCACTCGGCAGCGAGCCGTGCGTCACTCGTAGTGGCTGCTACCCGCAACCGGCGGATTCATGCCCATGGAGCGATGTGATCCATAGATCCACAGCGAGGTACGGATCACCCGCCGGAGCACTGGGCTCAGCCCGTCGTAGCCGAACACGAGCGGACCGACCGCCAGCCGAATCCCGGCAAGCAGGGCGACGGCAAGCGCATGGTTCGGCATCATCGGGGTAGGGGTTGTCACATGGCAGTCAACATGAGTACCTCGGTAACGACGCCGGAGGTCACGGTCACGCTGACCGACCGCCAGGTGTCCGCTCTCGACGCATATTGGCGGACGGCTAACTACCTGGCCGCATGCCCCAACATCCTGTTGTCCACCATGGACCATGGTCTTCGCACCAGGAACTACGTCAATGTTGTGGTCGCAGGCAAGCAACCGGCCCCGACCTGGCTGTCGATGGAGGAGACGGCGCTGCACTGCCAGCGCGGGCTGGGCATAAGGAGGAAGGCGCCACCACGACCCCCTTCGACATGGTCTCGAAGGAATCGCCGTAGTGCTTGTGGATCAAGGGTTCGCCCTCCTTCCGGACGAGCTCTGGAACGTACTGCCAGCCGTCGCTGCCCTGCGGCAGGTCGTCGTCGAAGTGCTGCACCCAGATGACGGGTACCCCCTCCGCCCGTGCCCTGGTGACGAGTGCCCCGACTGTGGCGTCGATGGCCGTCCCGGACATGGTGATCACACTGGGACCGTAGGAGAACACCCCGTTGGCGCCCGCTCCGGACGTGGTGACGGAACCCCCGTTCATCGTGATCGTGCCACCGGTCGCCAGCACCCCGGCGTTGAGCCCGTAGAAGCTGCTCTCATCGGCGCTGCTGCTGTTACCCGACGTGATGATCTCGATATCGTCGAGCGTGAGATCCCCTCCGGTGACCAGTACAGCGGACTGGTCGTTCTCGGTCGCCGCGAGCGTGCCCGAATGTCGTAGGTATCGAATATGAACGATCTGTGGCTATGGGACACACAAAGCGCTCTCCCTTGCACCAGCCCGTCACGGTTGCCGATCCCATGTGGAGATTTACCCCATTTGGCAGATCATGGTTGATTCACCCCGATGGGTAGACACCCGGCAGGTTATGCCAGCCGAGGCCCGTAGGCCGTTGAAGCCAGAGGGGGGCGAGGCCGCCTGGCCCCGCCCCCTCATCGTTGATGTCTGACTACCCAGCGTAGGTCTCGAACTCGGCGACCGTCGGGGTACCGGTCGAGCTATTGATCTTGAAAGTCACCTTCTTCATCGAGGTCGCGGTGAAGGAGATAACGCTGCCAGCCCCGCTGCCGGAGGCCAGGACGGCGCCGGTGTCGGCGTTGAGAACCTGCCAGGATCCGATGTTGCCGGAGAAGCCCGACGCCTCACGAATGAGGACCTTGGACACCGTGATGGCGGAACTCCACTTGATCGAGACATAGCCGGTTGAGCCGGAGGGCGCCCAGTAGGTGCTCAGGTCGCCGTCACGCACATTGCCGTAGCTCGTCCCGCTGGCCTTGCTGGAGCCGTCGGAGCCAGCCCCAATACTGAGGTTGGTCCCGCTGGGGGCGGTCGTCCCGGACGTCGGGCTGGTCCCGGACGTCGGGCTGGTCCCGGACGTCGGGCTGGTCCCGGAGGACGGGCTGCTCGTGGTCGGATTGGTCGTCGCGGGAGTGGTGGTCCCTGAGCAGTTGCCGCTCGACACCTGAAGGCCCTTGTTGGCGCCGGCCGTCTGGCTGACGACGCTCGGCACGCAACTGGCCGCGTCCGGGCTGTAGGAGTACGGGATGCTGACGGTGGTGGTGGACACCGGGTTGGATCCGGCCGGGTTGGTCTCGCTGCCAGCGGCCGACCAGGTCACGTTGTCGAAGATGTTGCCG